>JABUEY010000009.1 GCA_013314815.1 Syntrophobacteraceae bacterium | reverse complement strand
TAAACAAGGCTGCCCAGACCGGAGCTGTCCACAAAGTCAACGTCCCCCATATCCACAACGAGCTGGAGTCTTCGCTCATTGATGCAGGATTTTATCCTGTCTTTGACGGTGGCCGCGGAATTTGAACCCAAACGCCCCTGAAACTTGAGCACCGTGACCTCGTCCATTATTTCCTCGACGATATTCATGATCAACGTTCCTTTGACGTTCCTTTGCCACTTGCAGGCTTCACGGTTATCCTGAACGGTATGTTCCCCGACCGGTTCGATCTTCCTGTTCAAGATTCTTTCAGGGGTACCGTTCGTCGAACCAGCCAGGAACTTTTCAGACAGAGGTCCGTTCCATGATCAACAGGGTGATGTCGTCCTCGAACTCATCCCCCCCTCTCCAACTCCGCAAACTGTCCTCCACCTTCTTCGTGAGATCGCCCAAAGGGAGATGCTGCCATCTTTCCAGCGTCTCCACCAGACGTTCGACAGTATAATAGTTTCCCCCGGCATCCGTACAGTCTGGAATACCATCTGAATAGAGAAGCAGGCGGTCTCCGGGTTCGAGTTGGACTCGACATTCGTCGAAATCGGCCTCGGAGTGTATCCCTATGGGGAACCCGCCCTGCCCAATCAGAAAGAATCGACCTCCGCCGGTCATATGAATGGGGTGCGGCTGCCCGGCCTGGCAGAGCGTTACTGTCCCGCTTTCGAGCTCGACTATGCCGTAAATCATGGTGAAATACTGCATCGTTTCATCATCGGCAAGGTAGATCCGGTTCAGTTCCCGCATGGCTGAAGCGGGGGAAAGGATTTCATAGTGTCCGGATTCGCCGGAGAGGTTTTTCAGTGGATTTCCGGGAAAGGAGAGGGAGGACAGGGTCTTCGTCAACGTGAAGGAAAGCATGGCTGCCGGAACACCGTGCCCTGCCACATCGAGCAGGTAGAAACCGAGGTGGGATTCATCAAGGTTCAGGAAATTGAAGGTATCCCCTGCGACGAAGCTGCACGGGAGGAATATCCAGTCATAGGCAATGCCCGGCAGACTGCACCCCGGGCAGGGGAGAAGGTCTTTCTGCATTTTCGCCGCCGCTTCGAGGTCTCTCTGGATAATGGAAAGGGCGTTGCTTAACCTTTTATTGCGATCCTCGAGGTCCGTCTCGAGCTTCAAGATGCGTTCACCAGCCCTGATACGCACATCGAGTTCACTCTTGTCAAAAGGCTTGGTCACATAATCGTCGGCACCGGCCTCCATGGCGGCGACAAGTTCGACCTTCGTGTCCCTGGCGGTGAGAATGATCATATACACGTACCGGGAGAAAGGCCCCTTGCGTATGCGCTGGCACAATTCCAAGCCGTCCATTCTCGGCATGACCCAGTCGGTGATGACCAGTCGAATGCGTTCCTTTTCCAGGACATCGAGAGCTTCAACCCCGTCCGTCGCGGTAAGCACCTCGTGTCCCAGGTCCCTCAAGAACCGGGACAGAAGCAGCCTGGTGCTGGCATCATCATCGACAACCAGGACGCGCATCTGCTATTCTCCTAAAATCTCCGAAAGATGCAGTGAGTTCCGTCCGCCGTTCCACGACTCGGCATGGGGATGGGAAGAGAGTGCCTAGCGATCCCGGGCCTGTCTGCCCAGTTCGTAGAGCATGGCATGAGTGTCCGACATGACAAGGTCTTTTCTCGCATCAGTGATGATCCAGCCGACGTCCGCCTCTTCAACATCCAGGTAATGCCCGGACGGATCGATGTAGTTCCTGCCGAAGATGATTTTCCCCGATATGTCGGCCAATTCTCCTATCCTGATGTGATCATCGACAATACAACGCCGGATCACGGCGCCACCTTCGATGCGGCAATTGGCTCCAATCACCGATGGACCCTCGATCCTCGCACCGTTCCCTATAAATGTGCCGCTTCCGATGTAAACCGGCGGCACGATCTCTATTTCGTCCAGTTCAAGACACAGATTGATTCCGGCCCGGACTCCCGGAGCGATCTCACGGCCCGGCAGGGAGATCCCCTGGAGTTGACCCGACAATACGAGGTGTGTCGCGTTCCAGTAGTCGGCAACGGACCCGATATCCACCCACTGGAAAGGAAGCGGCAGTCCATAGAATGGAGCACTCATTGCGGCCAGGGCCGGGAAGAGCTGCCCGCCGATGTCGTATTCAACTCCCGACGGAATGTGATCGAGGACCTCGGGTTCAAACATGTAGATTCCTGTATTGATCATCGTGGAAACCGCTTCTTCCGGTTTCGGTTTCTCCTGGAACCTCAAAATCCTCCCGGATTCATCCAGTTCCACGACTCCGTACTTGTGAACGTCGGAAAGAGGCACTTCCTTCAACACGATCGTGGCAAGGGCTCCCCTCGACCGGTGGAATTCCAGCACCTTGCCCACATCGAAATCCGTAACGGCGTCACCGCAGAGCACCAGGAACGTATCATCAAAGAAACCAGAGAAATCCTGGATCTTCTTCAGACCTCCCGCGGACCCGAGGGCGGTGCCCACAAACCTGCCATCCACCAGCTTCCCCTCGTGGGAATAAGCAATACTGCATCCCCAACGGTCTCCGTCCCGGAAATAATCCTCGATGCTTCCGGGAAGATGACTCAGATTGACCACCAACTGGTCGACTCCATGGGAAACCAGGTGTTCGACGATGTATTCCATCACCGGTTTTCTGACCAGAGGAATCATGGGCTTGGGGATTTCGTACGTGATGGGCCTTACCCTCGTTCCTTTGCCTGCAGCCAGAATCATGGCTTTCATGACACCCTACCTCTTCATTCTTCCGACCCACAACACAGAACCCGGATGGACAAGGCAGCCGGGCGGTTTCATGAATCATCGGTCGAGCAGCTGGAATTGTGGCGGGAAATAAGAGAACAGGATATTCAAACCGGTACTACTGACCTATGTCTGCTATCATGGGCAATCCTCCTCTGTCAAGATCTTCGGCAGGATACGCATCAGCCTCTTTATTGTGTAACATCAAACAGCCGGGAATGCCTCTACGGATCTTCCATTGCCACCGCGCACAGTTGCTGAAAAGATCGCAACGAAGATTCATCAAAGTGTTTGATATCCACCTCTCCTTTTGCCATATTCAAAGAAACCTGACTGCACCTCCGGTCGGGCGGCAAGATGCGGCCGCGGGGGATATCGAATAGCCCGGGAACGGAGTCTATATCATGAACGCCCTCGTTTGCCTGACTTTTATTGCTCTGGTATGCATGCCGGACTTTTCCTTTGGCGAGGATACCCTGCTCGATAGCGGTCGATTCTCCAGCCGGTATTTGCTCCAGCTTTCGGGCAACGCAAACAATGAAAGGTTCACCGGGGTGGGAGCCGTGCTGACCGTCAGTCCGCCATCTTCAAACCATTCAAACCCCTACCTGTTGATCATCGAAGGCTTTCCGAGGAAGAATTCGCGAAACACCTTTTTCTTGAATTCAGACGAAACTGAAATGACCGTCCTTTTCGACGAGATCACATGCGACATAAAAAGGTCGTATACCAGGGACTCCAGCATTCACTTCTATTTTCTCAGTCCCAGGCTTTTGAAACCTGGAGGTATGACAACTCATAAGGAACAGGAGAGAGAGGAGGCAGCCGAAGCAGCTATCGTGCCCGTACCTGTTCCGGTGCAGGCCGGAAAATTGAAGCTGAGAATACGCAGCGGCAGGGTGACCGGCCACATATGGCTGAACGGCTACGACTCCGTCGAAAATTCCTATGTGCGATACAGTGCTCAAATCGCCGGCAGGAAAGTGATCCACGTGGAACCTGGCGATAAGCTCAGAAAATAGCTCCCCTCGGCCGACAGCCTCATGTCGAGTCCACGCCTCTCGAAAGTCTCCGCTCCCTGGCGGCGCCCATGCATCGTGTACCAATGCGCGGGCGGGTGGCCTTCCTGCAGGCAGGAGGGGCAAACGCCTTCATCCCCCCTGGGAGAGGAGCATCGCACTCCACTGCGTCGAAGCTGCCTCCTACCGGGTCAACTTGCGCAATCCGTGCCTGGCTATGATGCCCATCCTGGCAAGACTGTCAGGCAGGCGATAGTTCCAGGAAGAGATGCCGAGAGGTTTGGTCATTTTTCCCTGTGGACGCACAAAAACGCCTTCCTCCACATCCCGGATTACATGATCGAAAACGTCGATGTAGTGCGCCACGGTATCCTGAATGCGAAATCCCCCCTCGGATACCTTCCTGTGGGCATTGAGCCCCATATCCTTGCGCCTGGTCACGTCATGGCACAGGATACGCAGGCGATCGGCAAAGGCCCCGATATCCCCGACCGGAACCCTGAAACCGTTGATTCCGTCATCGATCAGCTCGGGAATCCCGCTTCGGACGTCGGTCACCACGGGAACACAACCGTGAGCCATCGCTTCAAGAACGCTTATGGGCATGCCTTCGAATTCCGATGTGAGAAGAAAGACGTCGTGTTCGGCAAGGAGTTCGAGAATCCGCCGGTTGTCGACGCTTCCCGTAAAGCGCATCGAACCCCGCACAATAAACCGCCGGCTCAATTCCTCGAGGCGTTTTCGGTCCACCCCGTCCCCGGCGATCGTCATTCTGAACGGGACGTGCACGCGATCGAGCGCTTCGGCAATTTCAGGCAGGTCCAGGACTCTTTTCTGGTATTGTTCCAGACGGCCCGTGTAGATGATTTCGAGGGGCGAACCCGGAGATGAAGACCGCCGGGGAGGGAAGCTGGGAACCGGGACGCCGTTGGGTATCGCGAAGATCCTGCCATCGAACTCCGGGTGGAGCTGCGCCAGCCTGCCGGCGATGGCCTCGCTCACGGCGACAATCGCGTTCCAATACCTTCCCAGCCGAGCGGCATGCTCGAAGTGGATCCATTCTTCACTGTGCAGGATTCCGACGATGAGAACACGAGGGGACAGCAGGGGGCTTATGCACGAATGGCCCCAGTCGAAATTGGGGATGTAGATGCACGGTGCTTGGTCTTCGAGGTACCGAAGCAATGCATGGCAGCGCTCTTTCCATGTGGAAAATACACCCACAGGCAGTTTCATCAGGGGGACATCCGCAAAGGGCGCCAGAGGCGTGTCCTCCTGGAACTCGGGGCGGGTCAGCAGTATGCCCGCGTCAACTCCCCGCTCCCTGAATCCGCGCACCATATTGGCAGAAAGAGTATTGACCCCGCTCAAGCTCCAGGTCGCCGACGTCAGGATGACCTTGCCGCAGAACCTCGCGGCCTTCGAATCCCCCGAATTGATCATACTCTCGTCCTCCGCACCTTTACCGAACCGTCAAGTGGCCTTGATTCCAAAAGGCGAGTGCCGAAGCATTCTGTGTGCAATCTCCGAATTAAAATCGATTGCGGGCAACGGCAAAGGCAGGAAAATCGATGGAGCCGGGCTGGGAACGATCTGGGGCAGGGTGCCGGTCATGTACAGCAGCCTGTGGATCCGGGTGAATGCGCGGGGCAGTCGGACGGCGGGCGCAGGGCCCGCCGAATCGATTCGATTGACCAACGCCGGTCCAGCCCGGCGGACGGACTGAATCGGGTACCTGTTTAGAAAGGTCATTTGACGGCTTCGTAGATGCGGAGAGGCGGAATATTCAGAAGCTCGTACTTGGACTGGACCTTCGGGAAATATTGCCAGAGGCGATTCTTGAGAGCGTTGTCCGTCTGGAAGCAGGTCTGATAGGCCAGAAACTTGCCGCCTTTCTTCAAGGCCCTGTGTGTATTATACAAGATCCGGTGTTTCATTTCGTCGCTGAGCAGCAGGAAGGGTATACCCGACAAGACATAGTCCGCCTCATATTCCTGGCATGCCCTGAGTGTATCGAGAACATTTTCGGCACTGTCGTTTACGATGACCACCCTCGGGTCGTGTATTTTTCTCTTCAGGATCAGGTCGAAGTTCTTGTTGCGTTCGATGAGAATCAACCGGGAACCGGTCCCCATGTTCTTCAAGAGATAATTGGAAAAGACTCCGGTCCCAGGTCCGTATTCGACGATCACGCTGGGCTTGTGAAAGTCGATCTTGCTGCAGACCTTCTTTACGCCGATTGCCGAAGTCGGGGTGATCGAGGCGACATTCCGGTCCCGTACAAAGTTCTTCAGATATGTAATCGTGTCCATCTTCAACTGCTCCTGACGCTGAATTTGCTCAATGCATTCCCCATGCCGAATGGACTGAATCCTCCGGCAATAGAATTTTTCAAAAACCTGCAAAGAAACGGCACTATCCCACACTCCCCATAATCAAGGGGGCTGGGATTGTCGGATGGATTCCGTTTCCACTTCTGCAACTCCCTGCCAGGACATCGATTCCAGTGGAATTCTAATCCACTGCAATATAATGCGGAATATGCTCCAAAGCAAAACAATCCTTTGTGCAGACGCACACAAATGCCGGCAGCATCCCTTTTGGCTGCCGACAGGCGCCATTTTTACTCCACACCACCGCGAACTGTCAAAGGTCAAAATCAAATTTTCCAAAGAACTTCTTCAGGGGAGAGTCAACGTTGTCCTGAAGTCTCGTTTGCGATAAGACCATGAACCCGCGAGATCATTGTTCCCTCCCTTCTGAAACCTGCCGGACGTTCCATGCGGTGTCCGTGCACATTGCGGATCAGGGGTAGACCCGGGGGGCGGTCCAATGGTATAAAATCCTTCAGTCAAGAAAAGGGGATCGCGATCCCGCCCGAAACAAAGCCATGGGCGCAGGCCCGCGTGACGGGATGGGGGCTGCAGCCGGTGTTCATTGGAGACACGAATTCATGGTAAAGCCGCAATGGCAGATACTCGGGAAAGAAAAACCCGAGGATGCTCGAAGTGTCCTCCATATCCTTCTTGCCGACAGGGGGCTGGACCATTCTTTTCTCAATGGAACTCTCAAGGACCTGGAAGCACACCTTCGCATCGACGGTATGGAAGAAGGTGCCCGCATCATGGCCGGGCATCTTTGCGCGGGAAGCAAGATCCTGCTCGTTGGAGACTACGATTGCGACGGCATTACTTCTCTTGCCCAGGTGTCCCACTTTCTCAACGACATAGGATATAGGAACTACGAGGTCGTCGTCCCTCACCGTTCGGAAGGATACGGCATTCCCGAGAGAGCCGTTCACGAACACCCGGACGCGAAGGTCCTGCTTGCCATGGATTGCGGAACCCTCGATGTCCGGGCGGTCACCGCGGCACGAGAACTGGGCATGGAATGCATTGTCATCGACCATCACGAAGTCCCGGAAAAAGGGCGTGCACCTGCCACGGTACTCATCAACCCGAAGCAGCCCGCGTGCCGCTCCACTTTCAAATCCTTCTGCTCGGCCGGACTGACACTTCTCTTCCTGGCCTGCCTGCGCAGGGCCATTCGGGACCGTTTCCAGGCTCCCAGCCTGGGGGGAAAGTACCTCGCCCTTGCTGCCATCGGCACCGTGGCGGACATCGTACCCCTGGTGGACGCCAACCGAATCCTCGCCAGAAGCGGACTCCAGAGCCTTAACCAACACTGCTTCCCGCCCGTCAAACGGATCGCGGACCAAGCAGGACTGTCGAACAGGATTCTCACTGCCGGCCACCTGGGCTATTACATCGGGCCGCGACTCAACGCCGCGGGGCGCATGGCAGATGCACGCATCGCCTTCGACCTGCTCATGGCCGCAGAACCCGAATCGATCAGCAGGCTCACTCACGAATTGAACCGGCTCAACAGCCGCAGACAGCAGGAAGAAGACGCGATCCTGAACGATGTTCGACGCCGCCTCCTGGGCAGCAAAGGCAGAAGACGCACTCTCATCATCGGCGACCACAGATGGAATGCGGGAGTCATCGGCATAGTCGCTTCGAGGATACAGCAGGAACTCCACTACGGCCCGGTGGTGGTTTTCGCTTTGGACAGGGAAATCGGCGTAGCCAGGGGCTCGGCCAGGAGTGTTCCGGGGTTCGACATCCACGAGGCGCTGAAGGCATGCGACGATCTTCTTCTGAAATGGGGAGGTCACAAGATGGCAGCCGGGATGACCATCCTGAGCGACCAGATGGATCCGCTCGCCGACCGCCTGGAACAGGTGGCAGACATGCACCCCGAGCACGTATTCAAGCCTATGGGGAAAGTCGACCTCGAAGTGGACCTGGATGTGGTTACCGCCGAACTCTACGAAAGCCTCAGCCAACTCGAACCCTACGGCATGGGAAACCCGATTCCGACCTTTGCTGCACGGGGTGTAAAAGTGAAGCTGCAGCGGGTGTTCGGGAGGGAACAGAGCCATCTTCGGCTCCTCGTCAATGACCGGGTCGGAGCAGTATTCTGGAGGGGGAATCAGCTGGTCAATGTGAAACGCTGGAGAGATGACAATCCGGTCGATCTTGTTTTCCAGGTGGACTGGGACGATTTTACCGGAAAACCCATGCTGAACGTAAAAGACATGGGGCACCTCTTTCCGTGAATGCCAGCCGCTTTTCTCGTGGGCAGGACCAGCCCGTTTGATGGATCTATGTATTGACGTTTCCGGCAACCGGCGCAGGACGAAAAGGCCGCAGGGCCCTGCCGCCCCGAAACGGTCATGTGGGTAGCAAGGCGGCCCCTCCCACACCCTGGATCTGCGCCAGCCTCTTCCTCATTCTTTTCGATACCTTCTCCTGGATCTTGACCGCTCGCTCCCCCTTTGCCTCTTTCAAAATCCGAGCCGAGGCCAGTATATCCGCAGGGTCCCCTGTCCCCGCCATTCTCAACGCAACTGAACTGACGACCTTGAATTCCCGGATGACCTTGAATTCATCGTAAGGCAGAAACGACTCCAGGCGTGCAAACGCTATTTCGAGATGCCCTCTGTACTCACTATCCGGGTTGACTGTAAGCTCTTCGTAAATGGCCCGGCGGATGACATCCTTGGAAAACGGCAGGAGGGACTCGTTTTCGACCGGCGATACACAGTTTTCCAGCACATTGATGTAGGCCGATATGATCTCCCAGCGCGATCCGGCGTCCGTCCCGCTGTCCGGAGACAACGCATCTCGAAGACGGCGGTCGAATTTATACCCGTCACGCTTTGAATCGCGTTGCCCTCGGGGGTTGTTCTTCTCAATCATGCTTTTCAAGGCGCCCTTGCTTTTCCAGGAAGCCATCCGGGTCCTCTTCTTTCCGGCAGGATACCGGCACCGTGCAGTGCACTGAAACCCTCAATCGCGCGGGATACAGAGGGATACAGACAACGACCACAGGCGGAGTTTCCAAGACAGGTATCAGGCAGCACTGAATGTTTTCATCCCTTAACACGTGATCATAATATCCGAAACGCAGAGACGGGGTATCAGGTAAACGCAGTATTTGGAGTCTGAAATAACAGTATTTGGTGCATGAGTGTGCCGCGGTACTCGGGGAGAATGTGGAAGAGAGAGCCAGGAAGGAGGAGGGGGCCTGACTCTCTCCGAGGAGGAAAGAGCTGTTCTTTCCGATATAATAATAACCCGTTCGTCAAGCCCCCCTCGATGAAAGATCATTGCCCCGTTTCTTTATCACCAGGCTCCCGACCCATCCATCTTCATCGAGCCAGTAAGG
Organism: Syntrophobacteraceae bacterium; assembly: GCA_013314815.1. Lineage (GTDB taxonomy): Bacteria > Desulfobacterota > Syntrophobacteria > Syntrophobacterales > Syntrophobacteraceae > JABUEY01. The sequence continues at coordinate 42,185 of JABUEY010000009.1, read as the reverse complement.
GTTTCGCAGGTCTTCGAACACGGACAGGGCCGCCTCCGTACCCTGGCCCATGGCCGTGACGATCTGCTTGTATCCCCCCTCGACATCCCCCGCAGAATACACTCCCGGGATGTTCGTACGATGGCGACTGTCGTGCCTGATGAACCCGTCCGGCGTCAACTCTACTCCTATCTTCCGCGCCAGATCCACTGTCGGGACATATCCGACCGCAATGAATACGCCGTCTACGGGCAGAGATGAGGTTTCCCCGGTGCGATTGTTGTACACAGACACTTCCTTCACCTTCTCCACTCCCCTGATCTCCCTCACCTCCGTGTTCCACAGAACCGGAATCCCGCTGTCCTGGACACTCCTGACCAGGTGTTCCTGGGCACGCAGAGTGTCTCTCCTGTGGACGATGGTGACGTCGACCCCGATGTTATGCAGATAAAGCGCTTCCGTTGTGGCACTGTTTCCTCCACCCACCACAATCACCCGCTTTCCCCTGAAAAGAGGTCCGTCACACGTGGCGCAATAACTGACTCCCCGCCCGGCCAGCCGCATTTCCCCGGGAACGTCCAGGTGCCTGTAACGGGCTCCCGTAGCCAGAATGACCGCCCTGGCAACGAACCTTCTCCTGCTTGTCAACACCTCCATCGTATCGCCGAACCTGATATCCACCACTTCTTCTCCAGGAAAAATCTGCACGTATTCCAGAGCATGGCTGACCAGGATGTCGACCAGGGTCTTCCCCGGAACACGGGTAAAGCCGGGATAGTTTTCCACGATGGGCGTTGTGGCGACCTGCCCGCCCAGGGCTCCACGCTCCACGACCACGGTCTTCAGCCCGCTCCGGACGGCATAGATCCCCGCAGTCAGACCGGCGGGACCTCCTCCAACGATCACCACATCGGTTTCCACCACTTCCGCGTCGCTTTCCGGGATGAAAACCGTCTGCGGCTCGAGCTTCACGAGGGAAAGAATGAACAACTCCTCCGGCTGAGCTCCCTGTGCAATAAGGATATCGTTGGCATAGACCTGGGGAACACTGAACGCGGAATACCGGTCCGCGATTTCAGGGTTCGACTGTATGTCGATGATCTCAAGGGATACCAGGTCCGGTCTTTCCATGGCAGCCTTTATGGCATGGATGGCCTGTTCCGGGCAGTACGGGCAGGTAGGGCTCACAAAGACCTTGATTTCCCTCCTGGAATCGAGCCTTTTCATGATTTTCAGTGACTCTTCGCCCAGGCCGGAAGATCCCAGCCCCAACAGGAGCAGGGCACCCACAAGAGTCTTCCCCTCCTCGCCGAAGGGGACTCCCAGGTACTTGATCGAGTATCGCTCGGGGCCGAACACAAAGGTGGGTGAACTGGATATCTTGAGCCTGTTCCCCTCCCGGTCGCCGACATCCAACTCCCTCAACCTGATTCGACTGCTCAACTTCTGGAAAACACCGGCAAGGCTCCGCGCGGCACGATCCATCGCGTCGCCCTCCCCTTTTCGAGTGAAAAGATAAACAGGAATATCGAAAGGCAGCGCATCGAAAGCGGCTTTCAACTGCTTCTCGACTTCTGTTCCCAGAAAACCACCGGCATCAGATCGCGAAGGTTCCATTTCCGGCATATTGATCATCTCTCGTTCAACAAGATCTTCATTTCGTTCATTTGAATGCCCTCTTCAGTCCATACCGGGACTCCCCGACGACAACCACCGCCATCCATGACATTCAATTCGCTTTCGCACTCAAAGATAAGACGCTTGAACTTTGAAAACCAGTCTTCTCCAACACCTGGGATTTCCGTTTTTTCAGGTTCATCCAACAAACGAGTACTCCGATGCTCTTCATGCATCCGGTGCTCTTCACGCACAGGATCGACAGCATCAAAATGTCATTCGGCAACGCAACGTTATTCGCCATCACATCGTCATTCCCGCAAAAGACGGGAATCCAGTCCGAGCGCAGATGGCGCTGTGAGGATCTCTCCACCCGGGATTGCTTTGCTCTATCCATCTTGTCCTCCAGGCTCTTTCTCGTGCTGAAATGCTTTTCCCTGGTGACGGCGGATTCGGCAGCTTTCCTGGTACATCCTCCGACCGCGCCCTGTTTGTGATGCCATGCTCGCTGCACTGGATTTGATGTTACACCGACGTTCAGCGTACCGTTGAGTCTGCCTGCCATTACGTGGTTTCAAAATCGGACAATGGCAGGCTGCAGGGGCCAAAAAAATCTTTCGCCCCTACCATCGCGGCAACGTCCGGGGCAACTCCTGCAGGCACATCGAAGACAGTGTTCTCCAAATTGTACGGGGTTTGCATTGTGAGCCCACGGCTCATGGAAATCCGCCGAAAGAACCTCTTTCCATTGCCTGAGACGTCCCTGCAGGAAGAACCGTTCGTTCACAGCGTTCGGGTCTGTATAAACTGGAGAGATATGCCGATATGTATCGTGCACTCATGCCGGGTGCAGGTTCTCTGCAACGTACTCCTGAACGAAAGACATTCGTATGGTTCGGATCGTGGCCGGGAACGCTGCTACTCAGCCTGCCGGCTTACCGGTTTCACGATACCCGTCCACCGGCTGACGACGGAACGAGCAACACAAAAAGGGATGAGGGAATCATGGATTGTGCGAAGAGGTATACATTCAGTGCGAAAGAGATGACCAGGATTCTGGACGACACGATAGACAGGTTTATGGAATACCAGTACGGGAAAGGATACGATGAACCCAGGGCAAGGGCTGAAGCGGTCATGGACGTCATCGAAAGGTTAGCAGAATCGGGGAGCGGCTTCCCGGGAGATGATATTTCCTGACCAGTCGCCGCCTCCCTTCTGGAGAATTCACCTGCACTCACATCTTTTCCGGAACGGATTCTTTTCGCATTGCAGTCGCAGCGTTTATCGGTCGCTTGCGGCCATTGGCCGTTCGGCGTCCGTCTCCCCACGTACAACGAGGGTGAAATAGGATTTCCTGGGATCGTTGGAAAGGACAAGAGCCGACTTCTGCCCGCCTCCATGGCAGGTCTTTGGATTCAAACGGATGGATATTCTTCCCTCGCCACCGGGAGGGATCGCCTTGTCGAAGTAGGCGACGGAACTGCCTCAGCCGGGCAAGACTTTCTTGATCTGCAGTTCCGCCGTTCCCGTATTCCGGATGACAAAGTCGTAGACATAATCCTTTCCTTCGGACATCTTTCCAAAGTCATGGAATGTTTTTGGAATTTCCGCACTGGGTCCGGATGGAGCGGCGGGCGATACGGAGGTCGGTGCAGTGGACAAGTCCGGCGAAGCTTCAGCAGCCCATCCTGGACCTGCGAAAAAAACCGCACAAATAACCCCTGTGAGCAAGAGTCGGAGCGTTCGAGACATGCAGATATTCCTCCCTGTTTAGAGTCTTTCGAAAGTCCTGCAGGGGACTGCGGGCCCGCCAGGCATGCGGACCGGTGGAATCGACCGCGCTGCAGGGGATTTTTATTGGCTTAAAATGCCACTATTTGCGATCATAAGCAATGTTCTTGTGTGGAAACCAGCCGCCTCAGCGCCCCAGGGAATAAATCCGACGGCATTCAGCCGATCGGCCAGCTTACCCTTATGGTGGTTCCCCTGCCGGGAGCCGATTCCAGCACAAAACGACCTTGTGAAAGTTCCACGCGCTCCTTCATGCTCGTGAGTCCCAACCCTTTCAGGTGCGTGTCTCCGTTGATGGCATTGCCCGCATGGAAGCCCGTACCGTTGTCCTCGACAGTCAGTTCCAGGATCTCACCGGTTTTGACCACCGACAGTTCAACGTATTCCGCTCCGCTGTGCTTGGCGACGTTGTTGAGAGCCTCCTGGACAATTCGGAAAATCACGATTTTCAAGGGCTCGGGAATGACCTCCTCATCCACATAGATCTGCTTCTCGATGTGGATGTGGGAATGGATCTTCATGAATTCCCTGCAGTACCAGTCCAGGGTGGACACGATCCCGAGGTCGTCCAGCATCGAGGGACGCAGGTCGGTCATGATCCTCCGCGACTCCTCGATGGCATGTTCCACCACGGAAACAAGATTCGTAAGCGGCTGAAAAAAAACACTGTCCGGCCGGGTCTGAAGCAGCATGCGTTCCACGTAGAACTTCACGGCCGTCAGAGACGACCCGATACTGTCGTGAAGTTCCCTGGAAATTCTTTTCCTCTCGTCCTCTTCAGCCTTGAGCAGACGGGCGGACAGGTGCCGGAGTTTCTTTTCCGATTGAATGAGTGCTTCTTCGGCTTTTTTCCTGGAAGTGATATCCCTGGCGATGCTCAAGACAAGCATGCGGTCCCCGATCCTGGTTGGGAAAGAACGGATTTCCAGTATGATGGCTTCACCGTTCTTCCTAAAGAAAGTGAACTCGTCCGGCCCCGTCGGGTGCCCTTTCGCGTTCGCTTTCAGGGTGTTCAAGGCCTTGAACACCTGGTCGGACCTGAGCAGATCCATCTCGAAAATATTCTGTCCTACAAGATCCTTGCGGTCATAGCCCGTCACCGCTTCAGCCGACTGATTTCCGTCCACGATATTTCCATGAAGGTCGGTCAGATAGTAGGCGTCGGGAGCATATTCGAAAAGCAGCTTCAGGCGTTCCTCCGACGCCCTCAACTCCTCTTGCGCCCTCCATCGTTCAGTTATATCTTCGAAAAGCCCCATTCCTCCGAGGCGTGTGCCGTCTTCGGTCAGGATCGGGCTGAAATTCACCTTCACGGGGGTCGTCTTCCCGCCCGTCACAGACTCGTAGCAGCCTTCATAAAGCCCCTCTCTTCCGGTGATGCATTCCCTTATGGCCTTCTGCATATCCGGATCCTTCACCGAATCGAACAGACTGAAACCAATCAGCGCCTCCTTCGACGAACCGCAGATCTCCACGAGTTTTTCGTTGCAGTCGGTGATGATTCCCTCATGATCGAAGCGCATGATTCCCAAAGGAGAATGTTCGAAGATCAGCCGGTACTTCTCCTCGGATACCTTGAGCATCCTTTCGGTCTTCTTCAGATCGGTGATGTCGGTCAAGACCGCAATGGCTCCGGCAAACGTCCCTGTTTCATCAAGAACCGGAGACACCGAGACAATCGCCGCATGGCCACGCCCGTCCTTCCATGCGTATTCTATCTCGCAGGTTGTGGTTTCGCCGGACCTGCCGGAGCGGATGCGATCCTCGATCAGGGACCGGCTGGGTTCATCGAAGAGTTCGGCAAGGCTGCGGCCAACAAGCTCCTCCCTCGGATATTCCAGCATCCTGCACAGCTTCTCGTTCACATAGGTGATCCCGCCGTACTCATTGCACCCGCACAACCCCTCGTTCATCGTTTCGACCAGCATCCTGAATTTGCGTTCGTTCTCCTTCAAAGCATCTTCCGCGCTCTTACGGCGAAAGATGTCGTAGCTTGCCCGGTCATAGAGAAACAGGACCGCAAATCCGACAAACAGGCAAAGAGTGGCTATAATGTACCCGGTGACCTGGAGCAGAGGATCGGAAAGCTTTTTCGAAAGGGATTCGAGATCGGTGAGGTAAACCACATTCCAGCCTGGATACCTTTGGATCGGGATCTGCTGGACCAGGTATTCCATCCCCGACATGTCCACGGCCTGCTGATCCCCTCTTCTTCGAAGGCCCGTCCACCCCGATGGAACTGCCCCCCCCGTCTCCATGGCTGAATTCACCGGATCCACTTCCGTTGATTCCTTCCAGCACGACAGGTAGAGCCAGCCCGGCCGAGTCGAAAGAAAGACCATCCCCTGCGCGTCCGTCACAAGGACAATGCCTTCATAAATGTCTTCGAACTCACTTTCGAGATGCTCGATAGAAGCCTTGATGACGGCAACACCCACAGGAGTCGGATCTCCCTGCGCATACACCGGATAGCTCAGATAGGCTCCACGCTTCCGAGAAGTCACTCCCACTGCCATGTGGATTCCGGGATTGCCCTGCCTGGCCGCCTGAAAATAAGGACGAAACGCATAGTTTTTCCCCACGAAACTTTCCCGCGCATGGCGGTTGCTCGAGGCCAGTGTGTTCCCTTCGAGATCCATGAGGTAACAGACGTCCACGTTCAGAGCATCCCTGAAATGGTCGAGAACCATGTTTGCATGGAAGATGCTTTCGGGATTCCTGAACAAGAGAGCCTTACTGAGAGGTTCCAGCCCGGCCATGGCCCTGGCGCACTTCAACTGTTCCTCCAGCATGGAGGACAGCCGGCCGCTGATCACTTCGGCATTGGCAATGGACCTGCTCCACGCGTCTCTGTACGCATATTCCTTCAGCGACGAATAATAGAAATACCCGCCGGCCGAAGTGGCAAAAAAGGCCAGGCAGGCCAAAGTAACCAGGATTGTGCGCAAACGCATCGACTGCTGCTCCCTCGTTTGCCTTCTATCCGGCTATCGGACAGGCAACAGAATCCTCCGCAGAATCTTCATGCTCTCGATCGGCATTCTCCACGGGCGAACCACAAAACCGGGGCTTCCGGAACCTAGGCGAGTCATACCGCAGCTCCAGAAATACAGACCGCAAGCTGCACATAAGAGATCCGTCATGCGAAGACGGCCGCAGGCCGTTTCCGCACCCGCGACTGGAAGCGCAGAAGTCCGAAGCATCCCCTGCCTCCCATCCTGCCAACCATCCCAAAGAAAAACTAAAACCGCCTCATCCCGACGGACTGCATCCCTGTGCAACATGCCCGTCGTTGGGCATATATATGCTGTATCATAGCACTTCCCTTAAAAGTTGTGTAAAAATTCTCATTCGAAAGAAACGAAGGAAACGAATCAAGGACTGCAAGGTGGAAAGCCGATCTTTCCTAAGGATAATCCCGGCTGTTCAGCCCAGGCGTCAGCCCATGCCCGCAAGGACTGGGCGCGCATATCGAGGACGAATTGAGCGGAGAAAGCGGCTTTCCCTGCGGCGATCCCCGCCCGGGAGGAGTTCTCTATTTCCTGCTGTTTGCCTGCAAGATTGCTGCGAATTTGGTTGATTCCATATCTGTTTCCTCCCGGAACCAACCAGAAGGAAGCAGCGGAAAGGTTGCTTGACGGAACCGCTGGCCATGCTGGAGGAAGGCGATGCACCGTGTCTCAGACGAGGGAACTCAGATGCCGGAAATCGTGCCGCGCAGGACAAGGCCGGGTGGAACCGACCGGGCGCACGGGATCTTTCTTGTAGCTGTCACTCTTATGACCGTGTTGCTTTGCGAATCAGGCCATGCCCGGCAGGCAGGCGAGTTTCAACAAACTGTGAAGAAGCCTTTGCTGGTCGGCCGCATATCCCACGTCGAGGGCACTCTGCTGCGCTTCGTTTCTGAACTCGACGACTGGGTTCTCAGCCCGGCGGATACGCCCTTCGCACTCTTCGATGCCCTGTACTCCGACAGGGATTCCCGCGTGGAATTGAAAATCCCCGGCAATATCCAGGTCAGAACGGGAGGCAGCACTCAAATCCAGGCGATCGCTCTCAACGGGGACCTTGCCTTCGTGGATGTGGCGTCGGGCGTGGCCTGTTTTCACAACCGAAGCGTAAAGACCCTCGTGAAGGCATCCACTCCTTTCGGTTTTGTTGTCGCCTCCCCGGATGTCTCCTTCGATCTGTATGTAGGCGATCATGCCCTCGAGATCCTGGTCCTGGCAGGCCGCGTTGAATTCATCCACGAAGCGGGTCACATGAAATACGGTATCGCCGCCGGACCGCTGTCACTCATTGCGGATCGAGAAAGAGTGCGGGTGGGAAGCGCCGAGATCGACAGGAGGTGGGATGAATGGGATCGTGAGCGTGAAGGCTTCTGGGCTGAACGAACTCGATCGGGCGGCCTATCGGCCAAGTGCCTGCCAGCGGATTTTTCAGAAGATGCCTGTATACTGGAGGGATACGGCAGGTGGGAGAAGGTGTATTATGAAGGAGACTACCGCCTTTTCTGGCGGCCAGCGGCAGATGCAGGATCCGGGTGGGCACCCTTTACCGCCGGCCGGTGGACGGTATATTACGGGGACCACTGCTGGGTTCCCTGCGAGCCGTTCGGGTATGTGACTCATCACTACGGCAACTGGGTCCAGGTGGGGCCTGCCTGGTTCTGGGCGCCCCCCGCAGATGCGTCCGGAGAGGAGACTCGGGGATCCTTATCAGCAGTCGGCCCGGAATGGTACCCGGGGCGGGTTGCATGGATTGCGTCTTCGAACCGTGCAGGCTGGGTACCGCTGGCTCCCCTGGAACCGTACTACACCCACGTGCCCTGGGGTCCCCGTTCCATACCCATCGGCGATGCCCCGCTCATAAACATCGACTCCCGAAGATATCGATTCATAAACGGTGCCGTGACCGTCGATTCCGGTTCTTTCTACGGCGCGAAGAACTATGCAGCAGCTGGTTTCCGGAGCGCAAGCCGCAACTCGCGTTCCGCCGGATTCCATGTTGCTCCCTTCGTGAATGAAATGGTCATTCCCGGCTTTTCCAGCAGGAAGGAGAAGTATGAATTCTCCAGCACCTATGCTGGCAGGCGGCCTCATCGAAAAACGGTGGACAAAATCCTCTTCAATTACGGTATGGCTGTACAGGCATCCGATCTGTCCGCGGTTTCGATCATGCAGCAAATCGACTCGGCCGAACCCGGCCCCGTCCTGCCCGCCTTGAAGGCGCTGCCCGTGGAACTGACAGACAGGATGGTGTCACCCGCGGAAGTAGATCTGCCCGAAGAAAGAGTGCGGTTCATGAAGGCGCCGTTGAAGACCGGGAGCGGAGGGATGGTTCGCAGACCGGGAGGCCCGGGACCACAGCGAGAGACCACACCTGCCACGCGCTCCCGGAACAACGCGAAACCCGAAGTTGTTCGCTGACTGCCCCTGCGCCGTCCACGCAAAGATCACCTCCCGGCGGGTCCGTCCTTGCTGAACGGCAAGGTCTTTCTTCCCCCCTTCCCTTTCGTCACGGGCTCACAATGCAAACCCCGTACAATTTGGAGAACACTGTCTTCGATGTGCCTGCAGGAGTTGCCCCGGACGTTGCCGCGATGGTAGGGGCGAAAGATTTTTCGCCCCTGCAGCCTGCCATTGTCCGATTTTGAAACCACGTAATGGCAGGCAGACTCAACGGTACGCTGAACGTCGGTGTAACATCAAATCCAGTGCAGCGAGTATGGCATCACAAACAGGGCGCGGTCGGAGGATTTACCGGGAAAACCGTCGAATCCTCCGTCACCAGGGAAAAGCATCTCGGCAGCTGTTGTGGGTGTATTCCACTTATGGGCGACAACTGTTTGGGTCAGTGTTTTCCGGAAGAACCATCATTTCCGGATCCTTTCGACCTGAATATAACGACCGGTGAGCGCGGAACAGTCCAGCGCGAACAACTGCTGGAGACGAGGAGTATGGAGTTGCCCGCAAGAAAACCCGCAAGAAAAACTTCTTGAAAAAGAAGGGATCAGTTTGTTTCACCCACGTCATGAATTCATGATAGGAATATAGATAAGCTTCCTTTTGCCAGCCTGGCCGCTTTGTATCGAAACGCAAACGGAGAAAGGAACCATGAAAACGATACCCGGAATCACACAAATACTCGTGGGAGTTCTGTTCTTCGCCGCAGTCGTCTGCTTTCACGGCCTGTCGCCTGGCGGCACTCAGGAATCCTCCCGTCAGGGTGAAGAGAGAAAGGATGTCGTCAACTCATCCAGGCCGACAAGTGAAGTGAGACTCGAGGGTCTGGTGAATGAAGCACTCGAACGCAATCCGTCGATCAAGGCCTTCCGCAATGCCGCTGAAGCCGGTCGCTCAAAGGTAACCGCGGAAAGGACCCTTCCCGACCCGGTACTCTCATTTGAAACCATGGGAGATCCCAATCCATTCCAGCTTCAGGAAGGGGATCCGTCGTCGGGACGCACCTACAGGATCATGCAGGAGGTGCCTTTCCCCGGCAAGCTCGGACTCAAGGGAAAGATCGCCTCCTCGGAAGCCGAGGTGCAGTGGTGGGGCTACGAGCAGAGACGCAGGCAGGTAATCGCCGAGGTGAAGCAGGCTTATTATGACTATTACCTGATCCACAAATCCATCGAGGTATTGGAGGAGAACAAGCTGCTGCTGAAGGAACTGGCGGAGGTAGTCGACGCAAAATACCGCGTCGGACAGGCGGCCCAACAGGATATCCTGAAAGCCCAGGTGGAAATTTCGAAGCTCACCGACAGGGGTCTCGTCCTGGAACAGCGGCGAAAAGTCACTGAGGCGCTCCTCAACGACCTGCTTTATCGCCCACGCGATACGCCCCTGGGAAGGCCCATCGACCTGGGAAAAGCTGAGCTGCCCTATTCCCTCGAGGAACTGCACCAGATGGCATTGAAGAATTCACCCGGTATGAATATGCAGGAACAGGAGTTGGAGCGGAACCGGCACAACGTGAAGCTCGCTGAAAGACAATACTATCCCGATTTTGCCGTCAGTGCCAGTGTCACGGATCGAAAAGACATGCCGGAGATGTACGGGCTGATGCTGAGCGTCAAGGTACCACTTTACTTCTGGCGGAAACAACATCCGCTGCTTCAGAGCGCCAGGCTCGAACTGGCAAGTGCACAGGAGCAGAAGGAAAGTGTGGCGTCCACTCTTCAATACAATGTGAGGGACGCCTACACCATGGTGAAGACCTCGGAGGAGCTCGTAAGGCTCTACAAGACAACCGTCCTTCCGCAGGCATCCCTCTCCCTGGAATCGGCACTGGCTTCCTACAGGGTCGGCCTGGTGGATTTCCTTACTCTCCTGGACACAGAATCCACCCTGCTGAATTACCAGCTCAAGTATTATGAATCCCTGGCAGATTTCCGCAAGGCTCTGGCTCGGCTCGAACCGCTGGTGGGTGTGGAACTCACGAACTGAAAACAGGTGGAACGGGCTTTCCATTCCGGTGGATGGACCGGCGGTCGAACGATCGGTCGTACGGACCCGGGGCATCAGCCTTCACGCGCACGCATCGAATCTCTCGCTCTGAGTTTCCACTCCTCCCTTGCGCAATACAGCACCGGCACCACCAGAACGGTGATGCTCGCAACCAGCATTCCGCCGAAGGAAGGTATGGCCATGGGGACCATGATATCCGCTCCACGCCCTGTGGAAGTCAGGACGGGGAGGAGAGCCACAATGGTCGTGGCCGTGGTCATGAGGGCCGGACGAATGCGGCGCAGCGCCCCGGCCATTACAGCCTCCCTCAACTCCTCGACGGTTTCCGGCTCGCGCGCGGCAAAGCTGTCATCCAGGCAGGTGGCCATGAGAACGCCGTCATCGGTGGCAATACCGAACAGGGCGAGAAACCCCACCCATATGGCGACGCTGAGGTTGATCGTGTGCACCTGGAACAGTTCTCTCATCGAGACACCAAAGACGGAAAAATCGAGAAACCAGGGCTGACCGTAGAGCCAGATCAACAGGAAGCCGCCCGACCACGCCACCAGGATGCCCGAGAACACCATGAATGTGGTAAGGGTCGTACGGAAGTGCAGATAAAGGATGATGAAGATGATGAAAAGAGACAGGGGCAGAACGACAAGCAGTGTCTTCTGGGCGCGGATCTGGTTTTCGTAGCTCCCCGCAAACGCGTAGCTCACTCCGGCCGGTATCTTCAGTTCGCCGCTGCCGATCTTGCCGAGCAGATGTGCCTGCGCCTCTTCGACCACGTCCACTTCGGCATGGCCCGGTTTCTTGTCGAAGATGACATATCCGACCAGAAAGGTGTCTTCAGCCCTGATCATCTGCGGGCCTCGAACATATCGGATATCCGCCAGCTGGGAGAGCGGAATCTGGGTATTCCCGCCAGGACCCGGGATGAGGATCCGCCCGAGGGATTCCATGTCGTCTCGAAGTTCGCGCGGGTACCTGACGCGCACCGGATAGCGTTCACGCCCTTCGACCGTGGTGGTCATCTGCCTGCCTCCGATGGCCACCTCGATGACATCCTGCACCTGCTGGAGGTTGATTCCATAGCGGGCAATGGCCCTGCGATCGATGACGATCTCGAGATAAGGTTTTCCAACAATCCGGTCGGCCAGTACGGTAGCGGGTTCCACGGACGGGACGTTCTTGAGCTGCTGCTCGATCTGGAGCCCGATACTTTCAATGGATTCAAGATCGGGGCCCTTGATCTTCACTCCCATGGGGGCCCTCATCCCGCTCTGCAGCATCACAATCCGTGCCGCGATGGGCTGAAGCCTGGGAGCGGAAGTCGCACCCGGCACTTCGGCTACAGCCACGATCTGCTCCCAGATATCGTCCGGTCTTCGAATCCCCGGCCAGGCCTCCCGATCCGGGTTGAGTTCCGGATCCAGGGAAGGACGCCACAGGCGAAACGGAATACCCCGTGAATCCGGGATCAGGCGCCCCTCTTCGTCCCTGGCAAACCGCCCTCGAACCATGTAAGGCCTGCCGTCCAGAGCCGGGACGGGGACTCCCCTTTCATTTCGAAACAGATCGATGGCGCCGGAATCGAACCGAAATCTCAGGCGGTTTCCGCTCCGATCCGCCAAGTACTCGCTCCTGTACTGGATGACTGTCTCGAACATCGAAATGGGAGCCGGATCCAGGGGCGATTCGACTCTTCCCAGCTTACCAACCACCGATTCAACTTCCGGGATGCCCGATATGGCAATATCCTGCTTCTGGAGAATATCGTACGCCTCGGCTATGGAAGCGTGGGGCATCACCGTGGGCATATAGAAGTAGGACCCTTCATCAAGCGGCGGCATGAACTCCCTCCCGGGCCCCGGAAAACTTCTTTCAACGGCGGCCACAAGCCTGGTCTCCCGTACCACCTGCGGCAGCCAGCCGAAGAAGGTCTCAAAACCCTGCCATATCATGGCTCCCAGGAAGATCAAACACAGTGGAATACTGAGAAAAGCGGCCTTGTGAGACAGACACCACCGAAGCACGGGGGCGTAGGCCAGCCGGTAAACCTGGAATATTCCCAGCAGGCCTCCTGTGACGGCTACAACAAAGACGAAATTTTTGAAGCTGCCCGCGGACGGACCAAGAGGCAGCCAGTGGTAGGTCAGCAGGAGCGTGACGAGGAAGACGACGGCCCACGGAAACATCCGGGCGATTTCTTCTCTGAAGCGCGTGGGAATCCATCTTTCGGCCAGGTGGTAAAGGCCGGTCAAGATAACGATGCTTCCCAGCCAGAAGGATGTCTTGAAAACCAGGAAGATCCCGAGCCCTGTCAAGGCCACCCAGGCGAACAGCCGAACGAGGGAGGGCACCCGGCGATTCCGGCCTTTTGTGCTGAAAAACAGGTGGGCAAGGGCGGGGATGACGGTAAGGGCGACGATCACGGAAGCGATCAAGGCAAAGGTCTTGGTAAAGGCCAAAGGTTTGAAGAGCTTTCCTTCGGCCTCGATCATGGTGAACACGGGAAGGAAACTCACCACGGTGGTCGCCACGGCAGTCAGCACAGCGCTTCCCACTTCACTGGCAGCCCGAAAGATCACGTCGATTCGGCGATCCTCCGGGTCGGCTTCATCCAAGCGCCTGAGGATATTCTCACAGATAATGATGCCCATGTCCACCATGGTGCCGATGGCGATGGCGATGCCCGAGAGTGCTACGATATTGGCATCCACCCCGAAGATCTTCATGGCGATGAAAGTCATGAGCACAGCCAGAGGCAGCAGCCCCGAGATGAGCAGGGAGCTTCGAAGATGGGAGACGATGACCAGGACCACGATGATCGTCACGAGGATTTGTGCGGAAAGCGCGGAATAAAGCGTTCCAAGAGTCTCATAGATGAGTTCGGTTCGGTCATAAAACGGCACGATCGTCACCCGGCTCACCGTACCGTCCGGCAGGACTTTTCCCGGAAGGCCCGGAGCGATCTCTTCCATCTTGTTTTTCACATTCTGAATCGTGGCAAGGGGGTTTGCGCCGTGCCGGACCACCACAACCCCTCCCACCACCTCGGCACCTTCCTTGTCCAGGACTCCACGCCGAAGAGCCGGGCCGAGAGTCACGTTGGCTACATCCCGGACTCTGACGGGCACATTGTCGCGGGACGTAATCACGTTTTCCCGGATATCCTCCAGGTTCCTGATAAACCCCAGACCCCGTATCACGTACTCCACTCGGTTGATCTCGATGGTCCGCGCGCCCACATCCAGGTTGGACATTTGAACGGATTTGAACACCTCGTCGATTCCCACCCCGTAAGCGCGCATGGCATTGGGGTCCACATCGATCTGGTATTCCCGGACAAAACCGCCCACCGATGCCACCTCGCTCACCCCTTCGGCAGAAAGGAGCCCATAGCGAACGTACCAGTCCTGAATGCTCCGCAGTTCGTGGAGGTCCCATCCCCCCGTGGGATTTCCTTCGGGATCCCGGCCTTCCAGGGTATACCAGAAGACCTGGCCCAGAGCTGTGGCATCCGGTCCAAGAACCGGCTGAACCCCGGCGGGGAGAGTTCCCGCGGGCAGGCTGTTGAGCTTCTCCAGTATTCTCGATCGGGACCAGTAGAATTCGATATCCTCGTAAAAGATCACGTATACCGTCGAAAATCCGAACATGGAGTAACTTCGGACGGTCTTCACACCAGGAATGCCGAGCAATGAGACCGTCAGAGGGTAGGTGACCTGATCTTCGACGTCCTGGGGAGAACGTCCCATCCATTCGGAAAAGACGATCTGCTGGTTCTCGCCGATGTCGGGAATAGCATCCACGGGCACCGGACTGCGGGGGACACCCCATATCTTCCAGTCAAAAGGAGCCACCATGAGACCCCAGCCCACGAAGAGGAGAATCATGAGATAGACCACGATCTTCAGTTCGATACAGAATCGAATGATACGGTCAATGACCGAAGTCGCCGGCCGGCCCGGCGGGACAGGTCCCATGGAGTTATTCATGCCGATGCACCTCCGGCGCCGCCCCCGAATTCACGTGGAAAGTCCGGATCACCTGCCCGCAACGGAACATGGCCGCTCCATAATAGGGATTGCGAACTTCTCCGTCCTTTTGAAGCCATGTGGCGCCTTTTCCTTCAAAAGCCATGGGGCAAAGCATCCTGTAGACGGGCTGTTCCGGGTGGATACCAAAATCCTGCAGAACCACGGCCATGATTTCCGAAAGAGGCAGAAAACTCCTGCGAAGATTCTCCAGATCTTCGGACTTCCCGGCCGCCCTGAGTGCCTCTATCAGGCCGGATGAATTCTCCATCCAGGTGTCGTGCACCTTCCCCCGGAGAAGACCCATGTCGGCGGCCCGGACCGCTTTTTCCAGGGTCTTTGCATTTTCCATCGCTTCGGCGAACCTGTCGCCCGCCAGTGATTCGTGCAGCGCAAAGTAGGCCTTGAGAGCATCTCCCATCTGTACTTTAAACGCCCTGGGAACGGGTTCTTCGGGAAGGACTCTCCCCGGCGGATGTGCAGGATGATCCAGGCCGAACTCCCGCTGCAGTCGATCCATGTGTGCATCCAGGGCCTGGAATGCCCGGTTCGCTTCAGCGATGCTTCGAGCCTCACTTCCCAGAATGGCGTCGTTTTCCAGCAGCATCACCAGATCCATCCAGAGCAAGTGTGCATGGCCGGCAAGAAGCGATGGATCTGCACTTCGGATACTCTTTCCCAACGAGGCGAACTCCTTCCGGATTCCGGAGAGGTCCCCGGATTCCACGGATCGAGAAACCTTTTCATAAGCGGCCTGGATAGTCTTGACCTGGTGAAGGAAGGCATCGGGGACCGTCATGGGTGGAGTCCCCGGCGGCCTGTGCGCCCGCTCGGAGGAATCGTGCCGGTGTTCCGCGCCTGCGCCGCCTCCTTCCGGGGTCATCATGCTCGGCTGGGCAAGGATCTGCACGGCACTGTCGATCTTGAAGTTTCCGTGGGTGACGACAAGTTCGCCTTCATTCAACCCGTGCCGCACCAGGTAATAATCCTCCGCCCTGGGACCCAGCACTATCTCGCGCCCAGCATAGGTCCCCGGGGCATCGGGGACGGCCACATAGACTACCGCCCGCCTGCCCGTAAGAAGAGGTGCACTCGCGGGAATGACCAAGGGCGGTTTTGCCTTTTCTCCATCACGGACAAAGGCTTTTCCATCATCCCCCAGGGTCGAGCGGAGTACGGCATGAACAAACATGTCCGGTTTCAGTCTTCCGTCGGGGTTTCGTGCATCGAGGCGCACCCTGACCGTACGCGTAACGGGGTTGAGGAACGGATCGATGAAATCGACCGTTCCCTTGAAGATCTCCCCCGGATAGGCTTCGGCCTCGAATTCCACCTCCTGGTTTTTCTGTATCCAGACCAGATCGGATTCGTAGGCATCCAGCCTGACCCATACATGTGACAGATCCGCTATCGTGTAGATGCGGGTCCCCGTCTGGACGTACATGCCTTCGAGGGCGTCTTTTCGCACCACCACACCGCTCATGGGAGCCG
Organism: Syntrophobacteraceae bacterium; assembly: GCA_013314815.1. Classification (GTDB taxonomy): domain Bacteria; phylum Desulfobacterota; class Syntrophobacteria; order Syntrophobacterales; family Syntrophobacteraceae; genus JABUEY01. The sequence continues at coordinate 25,807 of JABUEY010000009.1, read as the reverse complement.
GGATGGGCACATGTTCCAAGGGTTTTCCACGCTTCAGGATCTCAGTGATCTGCTGAGGAGGGAGTCCCCACAGCCGCAGTCTTTCACGAGCGGCATTCGCGGCGGACTGGCTGGTTTCCCGCATGACGAGACTCTGCCCGCCACCCTGACCGGCGTGAACAGCCTGCAACAGCTCCACCTGGGTGGAAAGCAGTTCCGGGCTGTAAAGGGAAACCATGGGATCGCCCTTTCTTACCGTGGTGCCGGTGAAGTCCACGAAAAGACGGTCGATTCTTCCAGGGACCCATGCCGTGATGAAGGCCACTCGGGTCTCGTCGTATTCTATTTTCCCCACCATGCGGACCCTGGTGGTGACGAATTTTCGCTCAACGGGGTGAGTCTCGATTGCCGCGAGCCTTTCGGCATAGGGGGTGAGCCTGATTTCTCTCAGGCTCGATGGCTGCCCCGGACCGGCTCCCGGTTCTCTCCTGGCCGGGATGAGATCCATCCCGCAGATCGGGCATTTACCGGGTGCCGGGAGCCGGATCTGGGGATGCATGGAACACGTCCAGGCTTCGACCTCCTCGTGAGTGGACAGGTTCGACACATGACCCGAATGATCGTGAACGGAAGATCCCCGTGACCGCCACAGGCTGCCGCCCACGATGAACCCGACCACGAAGAGTGCCAGCATCCCTGCGGCGCCATACCTGATCCATTTTCCCTCCGGCATCTTCATCTCTATAAACGCCTCCCCGGGGTGTTGCAGTCTGAATTCTCGGAACAGGATGCCGCCTCGGCAAGGATGCTTCAGTGCGAAGTGCGTGGTGGATGCATACTTTTGGGCAAGCGACCACTTGAAATGTTCACCGGCTGCATGCAGGCGGAGATTTCCTGCCCCTGCTTTCCATTGTCGTTGAGACTCGATCTATCGCGACTTGTCATGGAATATATTCACTATAGAATTCCCCATCAACCTCGATTCAGCAGATATAGACCAAATTACAAACAGTTGAAGGACATGGACGGGCTTCAATGATTCGCTTCAGATTGCAGGAAAAGACTGCGTGCAGGAACAACAGCTGTCGTTTTCTTCATGGGAGTCCTGCCGGACTGGGCAGATCGGCATCATTCGAGGTTGTGAAAGAAAGGTCAGCGGGCTCCGTTGGTTTCCCTGCGCCTCTTGTATCGCCTGACCAGCTCGAACTGTTCGGCGACGGCCTCGAGGGAAACGACGTTGTTCGAGTTAAAAAGACAGGCCGCGGAACTGCGCAGTCGTCCCCTTTTCAGTTCCCTCCATGAATCGGCCAGCGCAACGGCACAGTACTGGAGTATGCTCGGCTCCCTGTAGCAGTCGATCATGCAGCGGGCGCAGTTGTCCCGGACAGGAGCAGCATTCGGCAGGTCCTCGACCGAGCAGATCCTGGTCGGCAGGTAATGGCAGCGGTAGACATCGAGATTCCAGTCTATGAAGAAATACTTGTAGCCGGCCAGGCAGGGAAACCTGGCGGGCTCGTTTCTGAGGAACCTCATCATTTCATCCATGCCCGCAGTAGGGTTGAGGACCCTGAAGTGCTTCTTGAGAGCCTTGAGCTGTTCGAAGATCGCGAGGAGTTCGCACGCGGAGAATTCAACCAGCCTGGAATCCGAGTAGGACAGATACGTGGAGTACAGCTTCTGCAGCGGATAGGAAAAAGTAAGATCCGCAAAGCCCATTTCATCGAGGAAGGTAGGCAGCCTTTTTATATCGCCCAACAGTCGGCTGATGGTGACGCTTGCCGTGGAATGCATCCCCAGGCGGTTGATGATCGCATTGGCCTTCCTGATCCTTTCCGTGAGTCCCGGCAACCCCCTGTTCTTGTCATGCACCCCGGCATCCGGCGCATCGATGGAGATGATAAGATTCCGGATTCCCGTATCGGCAAGGCGCCGGATTCTCTTTTCGGACAGCAGCCAGCCGTTGGTGCAGATGATCGGCTCCATGCCCCTCCGGCTCATCCCGGACACCACTCTGTCCATGTCGGGATAAAGGAGCGGTTCTCCTCCAATCAGGGCAACGTAACGTATCCCCTTTTCATACAGTACATCTATGGATCGAAGAAGCCTGTCAGCGGGTGCATCATGCTTTTCCAGCCCCTGACTGCGGGCGAAATTGCAGAATGCGCAGTCAGCATTGCACCTGTTCGTAACGGCGACCTGAGAAAACCCGGGGCCCCCATCGAAAAGAGAAAGTCTCAGCGTATCCAGGAAACTTGGCAAAGCCATGACAGTGAACGGACTCCAGAAGGATCGGCAAATGACCCGGCAAATCTCAAGCCAGACAAGTAAACCGATTTCGGCAAAATGTCAAAAAGAGTATATCCGAGTCGGCATCTCCACTCGAGCACCCGGCATGCGCCCTCTCCTCCCGCATCCTCCACCCTGCTCTGCGACACACATTCATTCAAGGTCTCCACCCGGCATTGCCCTGCTCCACCCATCCTGTCTTCCAGGCTCTTTCATTTGCTCAACTGCTTTTCCATGGTATCGGCGGATTCGGCCGTTTCCCTGGCAAATCCTTCGACCGCACCCTGTTCGTCATGTCACACTCGCTGCACCGGATTTGATGTTACACCGGCGTTCAACGTACCGTTTGGGTCTGCCTGCCAATGCGTGGTTTCAAAATCGGAGAATGGAAGGCCGCAGGGGCGAAAAATCTTTCGCCCCTACCATCGCAGCAACGTCCGCGGCTCATGGATGTTTGCCGGATGATTCTCATTTCTTAGCCGGCGACGAAGACTTCTCAGCCGGTCCGCAGGACCAGATCCCCTGCACGAGATGACAGATGCCCGCGACGTACTTGAGGGGGAGAACAAAGGCAACGCCTGTACCGGGTTCATTGAGCCTGCCCGCCTCGATGATGGCGGACAGAACTTCCCTTGTCTTTTCTTCGGGAATGGCGGTGAAAACGATTTCCTTCTCGGGTTCTATGGGAATGCCGAAAAAGGTCTTGGTTTCATGGATGCCGGTCCCGCGGCCGAACATAATGGTGCCCCCTTCGGCCCCGGCCTCCTTGGAAGCCTTCACGATCCTCTCCGACCAGCCTTTGTTGACAATCGTTATGATGAGATCGTACCCACCGGCAGGGTCCATGGTCATCTCCTCTTTCCGGATGAATAAAACAGTCCCAATACCATGACTGAAAGAATGGGGGCCAGCGCTACCAGGGCAATCAATCCGAAGCCGTCCAGGATGGGATTCCTGCCTTCCATGACCGATGCCACACCCACGGACAAAGCCATGACGAAAGTCACCGTCATGGGGCCCGTGGCGACGCCGCCTGCGTCGAAAGCAATGGAAGTGAACGTCTGGTCGGAAAACTTCAGCATGGCCAGTGCACCCAGGTATCCAGGGATGACAAGATAATGAACGGGTATTCCGTATATCGTCCGCACCATGCCCAGCGCCACGAACAGGGCGACTCCAAGGGACAGGGTTATAAGAATCACCTTTGCCCTTATGGCTCCATTCGATGCCTTCTCGACCTCGAAACTGAGAATCCTGACGGCGGGTTCGGCTATGGTGGCCACCAACCCGAAGCCGAACCCGATGGGGATCAGGAACCAGGGGCGGCCGGATCCGCCGAGGATCTCCCCCATCGCGGTGCCCGTGGGAAGAAAACCTACCTTGACGCCTTGCAGAAAAAGCACCAGCCCGACGGAGGTCATGACCACCCCCTTCAGGAGGTTGAACACATACTCCCTGGGAAGTTTCAGAAAGAAGACCTGGAAGAAGATGAAGAAGAGGATGAGGGGACCCAGGGCCACGGCGACCTCTTCGACCACCTCCCCGATGTATAAAAACTCAAGCAATTCCGTCATCCGAAAACAACCCCCAGGATCATGACTCCGATCACCGGCCCGATGGATGCCAGTCCCACCAGGCCGAAGCCGTCGGTAATGGATGATCTTCCACCCAGGACCGATGCTGTACCGACGCCGAGGGCGAGTATAAAGGGAACGGTGACGGGGCCCGTCGTAACCCCCCCCGCGTCAAACGCAATGGGCACGAAATCGGGATGTGTAAAGAAGGAAAGGATTATGACAAGCACATAACCGCCAGCGAGCAGGTACGCTATGGGAATTCCCACTATAATCCGGAGCATGGCAAGGGCGACAAAGAAACCCACTCCCAGGGCTACTGTAAGAATCAGGATATTCCGATTGATTTCTCCGCCGGAGACGACATCCACCTGGTGAGCCAGGACTCGCACATCCGGTTCCGCAACGGTTACAACGAAGCCGAGGATAAAAGCGAGCAGGAGCATGAAAGCAAATGACGCACGTTTGGGCATCTCGGCCCCCACCAGTTCGCCGAGCGGCAGCAGGCCGGTTTTCACGCCGTGCAGGAACAGGGAAAGGCCCGCCATGACCATCAAGGCTCCCAGCAGGAATCGTATAAACACCACGGCAGGCATGGATACCATGGAAAACTGGAGGATCATCACTACCAGCGTGATGGGCAAAACCGCCTGCAAGGCTTCCGACAGGTTTTCCCTGTACCCTTTCATAATGTCTCACCTCACCAGGCGCTGCACGCCGTGACGGCCGGGTTGTGCCGACATCCCGGAGGAGATGCCATCCGGAAAGCGCCCGGCGTTTTCAGTGTCGCGAAAACGGAAGGCGTTCGAACCTTGTCCGGTACGGCTTCTGACAAGTGTCTACTTGACAGGAGCGGGAGCCGGGATCCGGTTTCCGCACTTCCTGCACCTCGTCGCGAGTCTTCTCTGGGCCTTCGGGACGTCTTGAACGGTCCCGCATTTGGGACACCGCCTTTTTCCCGAGAGTGCGGAAAGGACGGCGGGAAGGAAAATCATGGCCATGTCTCAACCTGTTTCCGGGGCAAAAAGGCGCCTCACCCTGGTGATGTTTTCCGGCGTTCCGACCAGCACCGAAATGTCTCCCTCCAGGATCTGCGTGTCCGCCGAAGGGTTCGAAACGACCTGGGAGTCTCTGCTGAGGGCCAGCAGGGTGACTCCGTGCTTCTTTCTCAATTCGACCTGGGAAAGAGACTTCCCGGCGATCGGCGCGCCATCCTTCACCCTCAGCGTACAGACTTCCACGTCGGGGAGGTAGAACCTGAAATCACAGAGGGCCGTACTGCACGTGCCCGTGGCATCCTGGGAAAGACTCCTGAACATGCTGTACCCATCTCCTCGAACCTCGGAAACGAATTTCTCGATTTCGTCTCTCGGGACAAAGTACTTGGCCAGAACCCTGCTGAAGATCTCGACCGACGTCTCGAATTCCTCGGGAATGACTTCATTGGCCCCCAGGTCATACAGCGGCTTCATCTCCTGCAGAAACCGCGTTCTGGCAATAATGTGCAGGCGCTCCGAACTCAGCCTGGCGGAAGCAACCACCATGCGGGTGGCAACCGGATCGGGAATGCCCACCACCATGACCCGCGCCTCATGGACTCCCGCATGTTCGAGCACCGCCTCCTGGCTGGCATCCCCGTAAATAATGGGTTCGCCCCGGGCCTTTTCTTTCTTCACCGTCACCGGGTTCATTTCGATGATGAGGTAGGGAATACCGGCCACCTTCGCGGCACGCGCTACGTTCCTGCCGTTCACTCCGTAGCCGATGATGAGCAGGTGATCCCTGGGAACGTCCAAAGCCTCGCTCCCGTCTTCGGCGGAAGCGGAAACCGGCCCTCTACGCAACCTTCCCGGCAGGGGCAGGGACATGACCAGGTTGGCGGCACGCGGCCCGGCCGCCATGATGAAGGGAGTCGCAACCATCGTGAGGACGGACATGGCAAGAAAAATCTGGTACGTGTTTCCGGCCAGCAGGCCGTGCTGGACTCCCGCCTTGGAGATGATGAACGAAAACTCCCCCACCTGGCACAGGGCCAGGCCGGAAAGGAGCATGGTGCGGAAAGGAAAGCCCAGAATCGCTGCGGCGGATCCGGCCACCAGAGTCTTGACCGCGATGACGACCAGGGCCAGGGTAAAAACCAGCCAGGGATGATCAAACAGCACGCTCAGATCGACCAGCATTCCGACAGAGATGAAAAAAATACTCGTAAATACGTCCCTGAAGGGCAGAAGATTGCTCAACGCCTGGTAGCTGTATTCCGATTCGGAGATGATGAGCCCGGCCAGAAACGCGCCCAGGGCCAGGGACAGGCCTATACTCGAAGTCAGCCAGGCGACGGCCAGGCATATGACGACAATGGTAAGCAAAAAGAGCTCTCTGCTGCGGGTTCGAGCCACCTGGTAAAGGATATGAGGCACCACGTAGCGCGCGCACACAATGGCCAGTGCCACAATGCCAACCCCCTTCAGCATCAGAAGGAGAAAGAGGCCTCCCACGTCACCCTTGCCTCCGGCCATAAGGGGAGTCAGGAGCATCATGGGCACAGCCACCACGTCCTGGAAGATCAGAATGGCCAAACCGATCTTCCCGTGAGGACTGTCGATTTCCGCTCTCTCCTGAAAAAGTTTCAGCACAATGGCCGTACTGCTCAATGATACCAGGAAGCCGAGAAAGACCGATTTGCCGAGATCCTGCCCGAGATGCCAGGCCGCGAGAAAGGTAACGAGGAGGGTTGCAAACACCTGGAAGGAACCGCCCATGAGAACGGATCGTTTGAGCTGCCAGAGGTTCTTCATGGAAAATTCGAGACCGATGGTGAAAAGGAGCAGAACGACCCCGATTTCCGCCATGGTCTCCACCTCGTGCAGACCGCTGATCAGCCCGAGTCCGTGCGGACCGACGACCACTCCTGTAAGCAGAAACCCCACAATCCCCGGAATGCGCATCTGGTGGCATATGAACAGGACAAAGACCGCCAACCCGAAAAGGATGACAATGTCACTCAGTAAGGGTATCTGCATCTATACACCTCTGGTTTCATTCCCACTCCGACCTGTTGCAGCCGGTTCCGCCTTTACTATAAACCAGGCAGCCGGCCTTGGAAAGCAAACCGGTATTCCCTGATAGTCTATACTGAGAAGCATTGTCAACCTAAAGTGGAGACATCGGAAAGCGGTTGGCTAAATCGCGTACGAGACGTTATGCAACGCCTTTCCACAGGCCGTGGAAAGGCGCACGGAAAGCCTCGATACCGGCATTCCACGACCGCCGATACCATCGCGGGACTGAGGCAGCCTGTCGCGGGAACCGCTCCTCTTCTTTCCCCTGCAGGACATTTCTCCCATGCAACGCCTGTCGTTCTATCCCTCTCGCTTTGCTTCTGACCTTTGGTTCTTCCAGCAAGCGCGTACCCGGACGATTGTCGCACAAGAATGAATTCACCCACAACAGAGTCATGGCCACAGCAGCGTCATTCGCGCAAAAGATGCAGGAACTGTTTGGCCCGATTTTTATGAGATCAGCTGATTACAGGTATTATGTGCGTGGTCCGGTGTTTTTCTTTCGGCTCGGGTTTGTCCGTTCAACGGGAGTTTAATCCTTGTTCGACCTGTCTTCACAGTTCGTTGTGAGTCCTCGGCTCATGGAAGTTTGCCGGATGGACCCGGCTCTTTAGGAGGCGCAAACGGCGCACTCATTATCGGGCTGAACGGAAAGATTTTATGATAAGATTGGAATGCATCTCATGACAGCGTGCAGCGGCGCGGCCTAGAGAGACGGGACCTTGCGTGGAGAGCTCCACCCGAGTGTTTCGGGCGGTAATCTCCGCCCGGCTCCGGGGCACTGCCGCGGAGCCTTGGACCCATCCCCTTTACCTTATCCACGATGCTTTCAGGGAAAGTCAGGGTGCACAGACGCGCCTGCCGCGTATCGGGGGGAGGGTTCATGGAGGCCCTTGAAGACACGCATACGAGGTTTTTCTCACAATGAACCTGATTTCACTTCAGCAATTCAACCGCAATCTCAAGAGGTTTACCGAGATTGTTTCGGTGCTTCTCAAGTATGGACTGGCCAACTGGATCAAGGAAAGTGACCCGGAACTCGTGAAGAGTCTTTTCAGGAGCTCCGAGGGACTCGCCATTGCCGATATGCCCACCGAGACGCGGATCCGCATGGCTCTCAGTGAACTGGGACCAACCTTCATCAAGCTGGGCCAGATGCTGAGCACGAGAGTCGACCTTGTGGGGCCGGCACTGGCACGGGAACTCTCGGAACTGCAGGCCAATACTCCCTCGGACCCGCCGGAATCGGTGCGGGCCACCATCGAGATGGAACTGGGGAAACCTGTCGAGCGGGTTTTTGCCGAGTTCGACGATCGGGCGACGGCTTCAGCATCCATCGGCCAGATCCACCAGGCAAGTCTTCTGACCGGAGAAGCCGTCGTGGTCAAGGTGCAGCACCAGGGCATCGAGGAACGGATCTCCAACGACCTGGATATACTCCTGTCCCTGGCGGAACTTGCTGAAAAGCACGATCCCGAAATCAAATTGTACCAGCCGCGGGCGATGGTTGTGGAATTCAGGCGCCAGCTGCTGCGGGAACTCGATTTCCGCAGGGAACTCCGCAACCTTCAGCAATTCGCCCGCAATCTCGAGAACGACGAGGGGGTGCACATCCCGAGGCCGTATCCCGAACTTTCGGCCCGGCGGGTGCTCACCATGGAGCGGATCGAGGGATTCGGAATTGCCGATGTCGATCTGTTGCGCAGGGAAGGGATCGACACGGGAGAACTTGCAAGGCGCGGGGCGGGCATCTTTCTGGAAATGGTCTTTCGGGACGGCTTCTACCATGCCGACCCTCATCCGGGAAATATCCGGGTTCTGCCCGGCGGCATCATCGCTCTGCTCGACTGCGGAATGGTGGGAAGCCTGGACGGCAGGACCCGGGAAGAAATCGAGGGCATGCTTTTCTGTGCAGCGGAAAAAGACGGAGGACAACTCACGGAATATGTCATGCGTATGGGTTCGGTTCCCCAGGGGCTCGACCGGGATGCCCTGCGCGCGGACATTTCCGAATTCCTCGGCGAATATGTCGGCAGGCCCCTCATCGAACTGGATCTGAGCAGAGCGTTGACCGACCTGACCGAGATCATACGGAGGTACCGCATTATCCTGCCATCCAATGTGGCCCTGCTGGTGAAGGTACTGGTCATGCTCGAAGGGACGTCCCGCTCCCTCGACCGGAATTTCAGCCTCGCCGATCTGCTGCAGCCCTATTATGTCAGGGCGATGCAAAGGCGCTTTTCACCGGGACGGCTGCTGCAGCGGATTCAGCGGGCCTACGTCGACTGGGACCGGCTCGTGGAAATGTTTCCGCGCGAACTGTCCGACATTCTCCGGCGCGTGCGCGATGGAAAATTCGATATCCACCTGGAACACCGCCGCGTGGACACCGCCGTAAACCGGCTGGTGTACGGGATTCTGTGTGCCGCCCTTTTCCTTGGGTCCTGCCTGATTTTGAGCGGTGAAATCCCCCCTCTTTTTCATGGGATTTCGATTCCGGGATCGACGGGAATTCTGCTGTCCTTCCTGCTCGGTTTCCGCCTTCTCCGGGCCATTCGCAGATCGGGAGACCTGGCACCGGACGACTGAAACGACGGTTATTCCCTGCCTCCTTCCAGACCTGTTCGGACGGAAATATCTTTCGAACCTTCGCCAGCCACGGAAGCACGCCTCAGACCGCGTGGTTCCTGTTTCCACGAAGGCGCTCAACCACGGTCGGGAAGTATTCCATCTGGGTGTGAGGCAGAAAGAGCGCCGCCACATAGTTGTTCATGTAGCCGGGAACTTCGGAAAGATCCAGGTTGGTCATCATCGTGGCCACTCGACGCTCCTCTGCCAGCAGTTCGCGGGACAGTGCGAGCAGAGTGGCCCCCTGGAGCGAGCCGTTGCCCACGAACTGGAACCTGCTGCGTTCCAGGTCGGGAAGCAGTCCGATGACGATGGCATTCTCGATGTTGATGGTGCTGCCGAATCCCCCTGCAAGAATCACCTGTTCGATGTCCTGGAATGTGAGCCCCACGTTATCGAGAAGAGTGACATAGCCTGCAAACATCGCCGCTTTCGCCCTCATGAGATTGTCGATATCCGCTTCGTTGAGAACGATATCCTGGCCCATATCCGTGTCTCGAGCGTGAACCAGCACATATTCTCTGCCGTTTTCACCCGTTCGGATGCGGGGAGTCTCCACGTCGTCCCGAAGCCTGCCGTTTGGCTGAAGAAGCCCCGATTCCAGCAGCGCAGCCAGGAGATTGATGAGTCCGGATCCACAGATGCCCCTGGGTCTCGACATCTCTATGGTGATGATCATGGGTTCGTGTGTGTGAGGATTGATCCTCACGTCCTCGATGGCTCCTTCGACGGCCCGCATGCCGAAGCGGATCCCGCCCCCTTCGAAAGCCGGCCCCGCAGAGCAGGCAGCGCAGGCCAGCCAGTCCTCGTTGCCCAGCACAATCTCCGCATTCGTCCCGATGTCCACGAACAGGGTCAATCTCGGATCCTTGTAAATGCCTGAAGCGAGGACTCCGGCAACGATGTCCCCACCTACGTAGCTTGCCACGGAACTTACGCAGTTGATGAAGACATGGGGTGGCATCTCCAGGCCGAGGTCACGAGCCCGGGCGAGGGGTATGCTGCAGGCGGTGGGAGTATAAGGGGAAAGACGGATGTATCGTGGATCGATCCCGTAGAAAAGATGGGTCATGGTCGTATTGGCTGCCAGGGTGATGTGCGAGATTTCATCGACCGAGATCCGGTATTGAGAAAGAACGCGCTTCATCAGCCGGTTGATGGTGGCGGCAACCGCCTTCTGGAGTGCTTCGAGTCCTCCTTCTTTCTCGCTGTAGATAATCCGGGTGATCACGTCGTCTCCGTACTTGATCTGGCCGTTGTAGTCCGCGTCTCTTCCCACGATTTCGCCCCTGGCCATATCGATGAGCTTGACCCAGACGGTCGTGGTGCCGATATCCATCGCAAAGGCAAAGTGACGCCGGGTTGTATCTCCCGGTTCCACGTTGAGCAGGTGGGGGAAGCGGTACCTGCGGCGAGAGAAATCGAGAGTCGTGGTGATCTGGAAATCGTTCATGCGCAGCACTCGACCCAGTTTGGGCAGCAGGTGGAAATCCAGGGTGATGTTATGGAGGTCGTGCTGATGGGTCAGGGCATCTTCGAGCCTGCTGAGGTCACAGATGTTGTTCGAAGGGGTTGGAGGCGGAATTCTTACAAATCGCTTTTCGAAAGCAGGGTGATACAGGCCTGCCGCCTTGACCGCATCGAGGTCGATCGGGCTCGAACGAAGAGTCACCCGGGGTCTGTGCCTGGTCAGAATTCGCCTGTCCAGGAGAGACTCCTGAGGAATCCGAACGGATACATCCGATTCTACTCGGCTCTGGCACGCCAGACGATACCCGGAATCCCAGTCCTGGGCATCCAGGAGGTCAGTCTGCCGCGAATCGAGTTCTCCTGATTCCAGGATGATCCTGCATTTCCCACAGACCCCCTCTCCACCGCAGGTGGCATTTACGTGAACACCCGCTTCCAGTGCCGCACGCAGGAGATTCTCTCCATCCGGCACCTCCACGGTGACTTCGTAGGGATAAAACGTGACTTTCCTGGTCATGACATTCTGCCTTCCAACCGGTTGAAGAATGCGGACGATGTCCGACATCCCGGAGCGGTGCCGAGACGGTTCCCGCCGTCGCACGGGAAAAGGAACGACCGTCGGCAGCCGAAGCATCTGCAGGATGAAGATCGGCGTTCGGAAGAAGGAAGAATCAAAGATTCGAGCGATGCAGATGGATCGAAAAACAGCCTGGCAACCAGCGGGGACTTCCGTGTCCGCGGACGAATATTGCAGATAGATTTACATCAAGCAACATCGTTTTGAAAGACAAAGTCTTCAATCCGTTCTGTTCACGCTCTGTGGACAACAGGGAGGCTGAGAGCGCTTACGGGGTTCCGGAGGCCAATTCGGTGAAACGTTCCGCCCTTTGCAGGCGGCAGGATCGGGGAAAAACAACGGGAAAAGAGGCCTTGCGGACGCGTCTGCCGCCGCCTCTCTTCCCACGGCCGTTTCCAGGTGCAGGTTACTGCTTCAGGACCACGTACCGGCTGCCCTGCTCCGCTCGAACCAGGAGCAGCAGACGATTCCCGCTTCCGTTCCCGGTGATCGCGTCAACAGCTTCCTGCGCGGATCCGACGGGTTGACGGTTCACCTCCAGGATGATATCACCCCGGCGTATGGATGCCTTATCCGCGGAACTCCCCGGTTGCACTCCTACAACCACCGCACCGTCCCCGCCCTTCATGCCGAACCTGCGCGCAGCGTCGGGCGTAAGATCCTGTAACTGAAGCCCCCATTTGCCCCGAGCAGGCTCCGTGTCCGGATCGATTTCGGTATCATCGGGATCCAGTTTCGCAATCTTCGCGATGACCTGCTCCGTTCCGCCGTCACGGACCACGGTCACACGGACCTCCTTGCCCACCGGCGTGGCGGCGACGAGGGCTGGCAGGTCGCGGCTGTCCCGGACCATTCTGCCGTCGTACGAAATGATGACATCGCCGCGCCTGATCCCCGCCTTGTGGCCGGGTCCATCGGGTATGACGTCGGTGACCAGTGCCCCGCTACCGTCGCTGATCTTCAGTGCCTCCGCGAGATCAGGAGTGACGGACTGGATGCTTACCCCCAGGAACCCTCTTGTGACCGTCCCCTTTTCAACGAGTTGAGGAATAAGGGGCTTTGCCGTGTTGATCGGTATGGCAAAACCGATTCCCTGGCCATGGGGGATGATGGCCGTGTTGATCCCGACCACCTCGCCCCGCATGTTGAAAAGAGGCCCGCCCGAATTGCCCGGATTGATGGATGCATCGGTCTGGATAAAATCATCATACGGACCTGCACCGATCACCCTCCCCTTGGCGCTGACGATTCCAGAGGTAACGGTGTGGCTCAAACCGAACGGGTTACCCACTGCAAGCACCCATTCCCCCACCATCAGCCTTTCCGAATCCCCCATCACCGCGGCGGGAAGATCCTTTCCCGCATCGATTTTCAAGACCGCGAGATCCGTTTTCGCATCCTTGCCGATAATCCGTGCCTTAAACTCCCTCCGATCATCAAGGGTAACCGATACTTCCCTTGCGTTTTCAACAACATGGTTGTTGGTGAGGATATATCCGTCGCTGCTGATGAGGACCCCCGAAGCGGCTCCCTGGTCAGGCCGGTTCGGATACAGGTCCGGGCGGCCGAAAAAATCCCTGAACAGCCCCTCGGGTATTCGAGACCAGGGAGAGACCGTCTTGGCGACCCTGTCCACCCGGACGTTCACCACCGCCGGAGAGAGCTTCTGCACGAGGAAAATGTAGGGGCTTGTCATGGTGGACTGTTCAGCGGAGGAATGTATGGATGCGGGAGGGCTCTGAGCCAGGGACGGAGCGGCGGCTCCGATCCCCCAGGCCGTCACGAGGCCCGTGAGAAGAACAGCGACTCCCCCCACCGCAGCGGTTTTCCGTCCACAGCGTGGATGTTTGAAACGGCCGATATGATGCATCAACATTTCCTGCCTCCTTTCTTCACATACCGGATTTCTGAAATAAAGAACCTGGCGAATCCTATGTTCATGAAGAAAGGAAAGTACAGGCGGAAGATTAAAAGAGGATTAACCGCGGATTAGAATTCTCTCATCGAGCGGATTTCCCGCATTGTGCTCGATCACTCTTCTGAAGACTTCCCGACGGACTGATCGCTTCTCACGATACCAGGGGGATGAACAGCCTGAAGACACTTCCGTGTCCAGGTTCACTTTCGACCTCGATTCTTCCTCCGTGAGCCAGGGCAATGGAACGCGCGATGGACAGCCCCAGGCCGGCACCCGTTGCAGCAACTGACCGGACCTCCTCTGACCGATAGAACGGCTGGAAGATCTGGTCCAGTTCCCCGGCCGGGATACCCATTCCGGAATCCGCCACATCGAGAACCGCCCACTGCCCGTCGAGCCCGAGGGAGAGAATCACACGTCCGCCCGGTTCGGTGTATTTCACGGCGTTGTCCGCCAGGTTCAGAATCAGGCGCCTCAACTGTTCGCGGTCTCCCTGAATGATTACCCCTTCCGTGGAAATCAGATCAAGATGAATGGAACGCGAGTCGGAAACGACCTTGAGACGCCAGTATACCTCCTCGAGAAGTCGGCCCAGGTCCACCGTGCGGCGGTCCATGCGCAGCGCCCCGGCTTCCGCTCGGTGCAGGATGAGCAGGCCGTCCACCAGCCGGGTTATGCGATCGACTTCCTCCAGGGCGCTCTGGATGGTGGATTCGTATTCACCGGAAGTCCTGGGCGAGCGGAGTGCGACTTCGAGTTCACCTCTCAGAATGGTAAGAGGGGTTTGAAGCTCGTGGGACGCATCGGCGCTGAACCGACGTACTTGACTGAAGGACGCATCGAGCCGGCCGAGCATCTGGTTGAGAGTGCGGGCCAGGCGATCGAGTTCGTCGCCGGCTCCCGATTCTTCGATGCGTTGAGTCAGGTGTTCGGCGCTTATCCGGCGCGCTGATTCCGCCATCAGGTCCACCGGCTTCAGAGCTCGCCTGGCCAGAAGCCATCCGCCGGAGCCCGCAAGGACCAGGGCGACCGGGAAAAGACCGGCCATGATGAACAGGAATCGCATCCGGGTCTCCGTTACACTCTGCAGAGACATCCCCACCTGGATCAGGTTGACCATTCTGCCGCCGTCCATCACGGGCATGTTGAGCACCCGCACGGGGTATTCCCCCAGCCCGTGTACGGTTTCAAAGGTGGCAATCCCCCGTGCCGCGTTTTCGACGGCCTCCCTGCCCAGGGGCAGCTTCGAAGATGTTGCTGGATGCTGGCGCGGGTCACGCCGGCCCATGGGATCGAACATCTGGAAGTACCGATCCCAGGGAGAAAACCCGAAAAAGTTCCTGAAGATTTCATCGATTTCAGCAGGGAAGAAAGTGGCATTGGCATGATGCGCGCGGTCGGTCAGCGTCCTGGCCACACTGTTCAGTGCCGCGTCCACCTCCCGGGAAAGACTGTAGGAAAGCAGCCCGTACGCCGACCCTCCAAGAAAAAGCAAAGTTACGGTCAAAATCACCGTGTACCAGAGAGTGAGCCGGGCTCGAATGGATCGCATGAACAAGGGTCATTCCCCTTTCAGCACGTATCCGGCTCCGCGGACCGTGTGAATCAGTTTGGGTTCCTCGCCGGAATCGATCTTCTTTCGAAGATAGTTCACGTAAACGTCTATAATGTTCGTCATGGAGTCGAAGTCATAATCCCACACGTGTTCGGCGATCATGGTTCTCGTGAGAACCCGCCCGGGATTGCGCATGAAATAATCGAGCAGGGCGAACTCCCTGGGAGTGAGTTCGATCTGCCGGCCGCCCCTCGTTACCTTTCGTGTGGCAGGGTCGAGGGTAAGATCCAGGACCTGGAGTGTGGGCCGGTTCCCTTCCGTGCCGCGCCTGAGCAGGGCGCGGACCCTGGCCACCAGTTCCTGAAATGCGAAAGGCTTGGTCAGGTAATCGTCGGCCCCGGCATCCAGCCCCAGCACCTTGTCTTCTATGGCAGCTCTTACCGTGAGCAGCAGTACGGGAGTACTCACCCCGGCGCCGCGCAGACTCTGAAGAACGCGGATTCCGTCGAGCCCGGGAAGCTGCACATCCAGGATAATGAGATCATGGACAGCATCGAGAGCCATATCCAGGCCGCTCTTTCCGTCCAAAGCCGTATCCACGGCATAACCTTCCTCCTCCAAGCCTCTCCTGATGAAACTCGATACCTTCCTTTCGTCTTCAACAACCAGCAGCCGCATGGACTTTAACCCCTCACCGCATCATCCCGCAAACCTCAAACCGATCCCTCGAAGACTCATAGGGTACTCGTTCGGCCACGCATATCCCGGACGCGGCACAACCCCTCATCCTTCGCGCCTTCGCGTGAGCCCCTCCCTTCACCCCGTCACTGCGGCTTCCGAGGTCTCTCCCTACAGCGTCTTCACACCTGCCAAGCCGTTCGGAAAGTTTACATCAAGAAATCATTGCATGCAAAATCGTCGTTTACATTGTCAAGAGCACGCAAGGATTTCCAGCTTTCGCAGCACATGATTTGTCCGGTTGCCGTTGATGCCGCGCAGGGCATTTATGCAACGGTGTTCAAACAGGTGAAACGGACAAAAGCCGCATACACCGCCACCGCTCGCGGCGAACAAAAAATCCCGCTCCAATGGAGAGCGGGAGTAGAAACCTTCTTCATCCGCGGCTTATCAAGAAATCCGCCTGGACACGGGATGAGAAAAGCCGAATCTCCGGGCGTCCTCCTGGAAGAATGCCCGGAAACTCGGCTCAATTGCCACTTCAGTCTTTGTCAAGTTCAACAGTAACGTCCGTCGGATTGGCGACGGTGTTGAACACGGGGGAGTACTTCTTGGCCATCTGGATGAGTTCCTGCTTGTCCGCATCGGATATATCCGCATCGATCTTAAAGCACACGCGGATGTTTTCGTAGCCCACCTTCACATCCTTGGATATCCCAAGAAAACCACGAAGATCCAGGTCTCCTTCCAGCCGCGATTCGACTCCTCGTATCGTTATGCCCCTGGCCGCCGCATGAAAGATCAAAGACGATGTGAGACAGCCCGAAAGGCCTGCCAGCAGGTACTCGACAGGATTGGGCCCCTTGTCCTCGCCAAGCAGCACGGGAGGCTCGTCGATTTCCAGTTCAAAGTCCGTTTCCCTCGAGTGCTCCTGCAACGCACCGTAAAACCCGTTGATCCTGGCCTGGTTGTTCCCTCCATTGATCCACCTGTTCGTCGAACGGAACTTGAACCTGGCAATTCCCGGCTCGCCCTTCACCGCGTCAATGGTCTCGAACAGCCTGCCTACATCGACTCCGTTTACCATTCTATTTTCCAGTGTTTCCGCTGTCTGTTGGCTCATCTTGGCTACCTCCTTCCATATACCGTAACAATAATCATT
The DNA here is from genome assembly GCA_013314815.1 of Syntrophobacteraceae bacterium. Lineage (GTDB taxonomy): Bacteria > Desulfobacterota > Syntrophobacteria > Syntrophobacterales > Syntrophobacteraceae > JABUEY01. The sequence goes on along the minus strand of JABUEY010000009.1, from coordinate 8,921 downwards.
ATTGGAAGAAGCACCATATCTGGCCTCACCATATCAGCCAGGCAACTTCAAGTTTCAATTCCCGCGACTCCCGGAAGCCGCGCCGGAAGATGCACCTTGGGCTTGGAAGCCCTTTCAGCGATCGCCCCAGGCATCCCGGGTCCCGGCGCCCGCCAATCCCCCGATGATGTTGTCGTAGTCTTCTTCGAGTACGCCGTCGTTGCATACAAAGCATCTGTCGCTCAAGGCCACGAACTCTCCATGAAGGATCTCGCGACCGTCCACCCGGCAGTTCCTGCAGTCCGCGTACGGCATATCCATTCCCCCTTTCCATCGAAGCCGTTTTCTCATCCCTCGAAATGACGGAATGATTCCACCTGCGTCGCTCTCTCGATGAACATAAGCACTCCCGGCAATGGGGGAAAAGCCACTCCCTGGAATAGTTCAGCCAAGACATCCTCTGCAGATCTGCCCCGACGCCGGTGCCGGCTGGCCGACGGGGAAACCAGAAACCGCCGATCATCACGGTTGAATAATCTTCCGTTCGTCCTTATGCTGGTGTACGCGCCGGGGTTCCAGGAAAACGATCGACTATTTTCATGCGTTCAAAAGCATGTGAACCATGCTGGAAGGAGAGGATCTTATGCCGTACGTCAATATCAGGATCACAAAAGAGGGCGCCACCGTGGAACAGAAGGCGGAGCTCATCCGGAGAGTGACTCAGCTGCTGGCGGACGTCCTCGGCAAGAATCCGGCCACCACCGTTGTGGTCATCGACGAGGTGGACATGGACAATTGGGGGATCGGAGGAGAAACGGTGACCGTGAGGAGACGCCAGGCAGCGGGCAGCGGGCATCGATAAAAGAGGCCTGCGCACGGAGGGAGGTACGGCGGTGGGAAAACGGGGGTAAATGGGCGGGACGTTGAGTTCTGAAACGGCATACGCCCTGGGAGGACCGGAGGGCGCAGCGTGCGGGAGAGGCAGGGCTTCTGTACCGGGTGGCGCCGGATCGCCGTGAAGGACTTTCAGTCCCCCCTGTTTGCGGCAGCCCCGCTGGACCGCGCCTCCGCGGCAATGCTGGGGAGTTTTCCTCCCCTGCCCCTGATGATGTTTACCGCCTGCACGGGCATATAGAGTTGGTCCGTGTCGACGACGTATATCACTATTCCTTCGAGAGTGAAGGATCGGCCTTCCATTCGAACCCCGTCCCTGTTCACTGTGAATTCGGCGGTTTTTCCTCTATACCGCACCTTGACCAGGGTCTTCTCCCCATCGCTTTTTTCGATCTCGACGGTTCCGTCGTCGAACGCTTTGCGTGCTTCGACGAACAATCGGGCATTCAGCCGGTCCGAATCCAGCCCCATGGCTCTGAACGTGATTCTCCCGATGTCCGGCGACTGGACGACCCCCGAGGGCCTTCCCGGACCGAAGGCATACAGAGGAACATCGCCGCCCACGTGGCCGTGGGATGTCCATCCGAAGCAGGTATAAACCGGGCAGATCACCCTGCCGAAGGCATTGTGGGGAGCGCTGCCGAATGAACGGGCAAGTTCGAGGATGCGGCCGGCTTCCTCGTCCGTTATGTCCAGGCCCCAGTATTGCCGCACCACGCTCTTCACATGATCCGGAGTCTGCTCGTTCTTCACCTGGCTCCACAGAAAGCCGCTCGAAGCCACCATCTTCCTCAGGGGATCCAGGAGCTCCTCTACCGTCAGCCTGCCGTATTTCCCGTTTGTGGAATGATTCCCGATGGAAAAGCCCGCGGTGTTGTGGTCGGGCAGGACCAGGAGGAGAGTCCTCCCGTCCCTGCGCGCAAAATCCAGCGCGGCTGCAACCGCCTTATCGAACATGAGGATTTCGGACACCATGTAGGCCGGATCGTTGGCATGACATGCCCAGTCCACCTGGCTGCCTTCGACCATGAGAAAGAAACCGTCCGGATCTTTGGACAGGATGTCGATGGCCTTCTGAGTCATTTCTTCGAGGGTGGGCTGGTGTGGAGCGATTCTCGACCGATCGATTTCAGGAACCATGTGGTCTTCGGAAAAAAGAGCGAAGACTTTGCCCGAATGGATGTTCATCAGGCCGGCCCTGTCTTCCGCCAGCCGGTATCCCCGCGTGCGCAGCACATCCCAGAGGTCGGACATGTTCCCCGTCTTTTCGCCGCCCGCCGCCCCCGACATGTACATCCTGCCCCCTCCCAGGACAACATCGACACCCTGGTGGATCATCTGCTCCATGATGGTGTGTTCCGTGGAACGTGAGGGCACATGCGCCGCGAAAGCGGCTGGCGTGGCATGCGTTATTCGCGAAGTCGCAACTATTCCGGTGGACTTGCCCATGAGCCTTGCACCTTCGAGGACCGTTGCGAGGGGTTTGAGTCGAAGTTCAGGGGGTGGCGGGTGCACGGTGGAAAGAGTCTGCTCCCCGGGGCCCATGGAGATGGAGCGGTTGGTCGTCCGGTAACCCGTGGCATAGGCTGTCGCCGAAGGCGCCGAGTCGGTGATGACGGAATCCGCACTATGAGTAATGACGCTGCCGGTCAGGATGCTGTCCATTGCAAGGGGCGAACCTTTGTACCATCTTGCCAGGGTGACCTGTTCCGTTGAACACCCGTCAACGATCATCACGATGACATTCTTTGCCCCGACTGAACGGGCGGACGCGGAAACGATCCAGATCATCCCCTCCGCTGCCGCCAGAAGAAGCAGGAGCATGATATTGAAAAGTCCGAGACGAATCGTACGCATTCAGCCGGCCTCCCACCTTTTACATATACCGCCGCAAACTCGCGCGATACACGACTGCAGGATCCCACGAGGATGAAAGATGCAAGCGTCAGGGACGGGTCGGGGTGTCAGACCGGGAAGAACCAGGTACGCCGGTTCGGACTAGAACATCCCCTTGCGGAAGCGGGTGCCCCGGAAGCTGAACACGGCTCCATCCTGGTTGATTTCTTCGAGTCTGAGCCCGGGAGCCACTTCCTGCCCCTCGCGCATCATTCGACCGTTGATGTTCAGTATCCGTTCTTCCGGCTTGTTGGAATAGACCAGCATGGTGAAGGCCATGTCCGGTATCTCGCGCTGCAAAGCGACGGGCAGATCGTGTATGCCGGGAATCTTCTGAACCGGCAGGGGCTGAACATCGGTGGCCGACCGGAGGGAGTCCCCCTCCCGCTCTTCGGGCTTTTTTTGCAGAGGCGCCGTCAGTGCGAGTTCCAGATCCTTTGTTCTTTGAACCAGCTCCGATCTCCCGTCCTTTTCCGCCGTCTTTCCCTTTGCCGGAGGTGAGGGTATTTCGGCCTGTTTCTCGGAAGGCTTTTTCACGGCTTCGAGTTTCGACGGATCCGGCTGAGGGGACGAGGCGCCACGGGCCGGGATGTGAAGACGGGAAGCGGGGGCTTCCCGGGCGGATCCAGGCGGATCCGCATCCACCGGCGAGACTCGATGAGATGGAGCGGCATTCTTTTCCGCCGTCGACACTGAAGATTCCGGCGCCCGATCCATTTCAGCTGCCGAAGAAGGCGCAGAAACGGGTGAGGGGCTTTCTATCGCGGCCGTCTGAAGCGGCGCAACCGCGTCGCCTGCCTGCCATGGGCGCAGCCACCAGGCAAGGAGAGCCGTGTTGACGATCACCACGGCGAACAGCAGCCAGAGCCGGAGGCGAGTTCCCTTTGAGGGCGAGGAGTCTGGTGCGTGTAACGTTTGCAGATTGGGAGGAGTGCCGCGCCGGCGTTCCTGGTCGGATTTTTTCAATGCATCGAGAATATAAGACATTATGGACCTACCTCCTGTCTAACCACCAGCAGGGGAGAACCTGTTCCAATAAGGGTATCCAGGCAGATAAGTGTATGAGGACCGACGATACCATCCGGCTTCAGTCCGTTGGCCAGCTGAAACCTGATCACCGCTTCCACCATGGCGGCGTCGAACACGCCGCCCTCCACCGGCCGGGTCTCCTTGAATCCGGGCAGATTGGACCTCAGCCAGTCGACCAGGGGCCCCCGGTCGCCACCCTGAACGCTTCCCTGGTACCTGGGGGGAGGTCTCCATAACAGCACGTATTCCCCCCTCCACCACTTGGGTATGTCACTCACCGGAACGGTTACCGACTGGGAACCCGCCGCAAAGGCAGCAGTATCCCCTTGAAGAACGGAAAGCAAGGCATAGAATTCCTCGCCGCTGTTCGTGTGGAGTTTCAAAACCGCCGGCCGGTTCAATTTGAACAATTCGTCCATTCCCCCCTGTCCCGAAAGACAACGAAGGCCCTGGGCCTCCGCCTGCCGACAGGCGGGAACATTCTCCTGTGCCTGCAGGCTTATGCCCCACCTGGCAAAAAGAGCCTGAAAGGCCGCATGGTCACCTCGCGAAAGGGGCGAATCGGCAAGCTGCCGCAGAGATCCCGAAGGTCTGGGCACGACAGCCGGTGCGGATCCACCCTCCGCCGCGGATGCATCCACGGCTTCCCCGGCCTGTGCAGGCTTGACGGAAGAAGGTACTTGCCTGCGCTGCATGCCGGACGACGAAGCCTTCTCTTGCACGACCGGCTGCGCCGGCGCAGATGTCGGTCGAAAACGTTGAACATACACGGCGGACAGTGCAGCACCGCAGACCATGAACAGAAGGCATGCGGCGACAAGCCTGTACGCGGAATTGCGATGCGTGCTCCTGGAACTTCTTCCACCCAGTAATTCGCCGGCGGCTTTCTTCAGCGTGTCTCGGTCTACCCGGGTCTTCCCTTCGGCGTATGCCCCGAGAAGAGCGCGGTCGCAAACCAGGTTGATGAGGCGGGGTATGCCGCCGCTGACCCTGTACAGTTCGCGGACGGAGGAAGGATCGAAAAGCTCGGTTCGCGCTCCGGCCACCATCAGACGATGATTGACATACGACAGGACGTCCTGGCCCGTCAGGGGTTCCAGGTGATACCGGGCGATGATCCGTTGGGCGAACTGGCGCAGTTCGGGAAGCGCCAGCTTGTCCCGGAGTTCCGGCTGGCCGAGCAGGATGATCTGCAGAAGCTTTCTTTGATTGGTTTCGAGATTGGTCAAGAGCCTGAGCTGTTCGAGGACATCCGTGTCGAGGTTCTGGGCTTCGTCGATGATGAGCACCGTCCTGGAACCCCTGGCATGGGTATCGAGCAGGCGGGCATTGATGAGATCCACAAAGACCTTGATGCTGGTATTCCCATCGGGACATCGAATATGCAATTCGTCACAGATCGAGGATAGAAGCTCCACGACCGTCAGCCTGGGGTTCAGGATAAAGGCCGTTTCACAGTCCTCGGGAATCTGTTCAAGCAGACAGCGACAGACCGTGGTCTTTCCCGTGCCCACTTCGCCGGTGAGCAGAACAAAACCCCCTTCGCTGTTCAGACCATAGAGAAGATGAGCGAGAGCTTCCCGGTGATTCTCACTCATATAGAGATACCGGGGGTCGGGCGCTATGGAAAAAGGGGTTTCCCTGAGACCGAAATAGTCCTTGTACATAACCATCCAAGCCAGAAGTGCGGCCGATAAACACTTGGTGAAGATTATATGGGAACGCGGCTGTCGGGACAAGCCAAGATTGCCTTTATCCGGTGAGACCCGTATGTGAAACGACTCACAGGAAAAGGGATATTCCCGGGATGGAAGGGCCGGGGGATGCGGGAGTCCCCCGGCATTTCTTGGTTTGGGAGAGGAAAGTGTTGCGAGGAAATGATCAAGGCTGGAGAACGTGTTTGACCAGACTCTGAATGCCCTTCTTGTTGCGCGAAGTCAGGTCGTCCACGTTGAGACTTACGGCTTTGAACCTGATGCCGTTCTGCTGTTCGATCTGTTTTATCCTTTCCAATCTCTTTGCAACGGTCTCCGAAAACTTGCTCCCGTATTCATCCTCCAGGAAAAACTGCCCCGCATCACTGTGCCTGCTGAGCATCTCCAGGATTTTCGGTCCGTACCACGTGCTCTGCAGTTCACCGGACCAGGAGTTGGTCTGGAACCAGTTGACCCCCAAAGCCTTGGAGTGCGCGATGAGCATATCGCTCATGTCCGTATTGTTGTCGTAAAGGTGGGAAACCATGAGGGCCAGCTTGCTGTTCGTGTACCAGCCGAGATTCGCAAACACGTTGACATGCTGCTTTTCGGCTTCCATGAGTTTGAGGTAGAATGCATCGTAGTCGCCGTTAAACATCGACGGCCAGTCAAGACCCAGGATGCATTGTTCGCCGTAGATTCCCCCCGCGGAGATCTGAATGGCGTCGGGCATGATCGTTCCGTTGTCCCGGAGCCACAGCCCGAGCTTCATGGCAAACTCGCCCATCTCCTCGAGGTAAACGCTGTCCCAGGGTACCGGCTGTCTCTGGCTTCCCTCATAATAGAATTGAGCCTTCCTCGAATCGAAGAGCCAATTGGGGGCGGCCTGAAGCCAGTCTCCTCCGTTGAAGTAGACACGCAGAACAACTTTCATTCCCTGGCCTTGAACGGCCTTGATGTAGTTCTGGAGCGTCTTGAAATTGAAACTGTCGTCGGCAGGTTCCAGGTCGGCCCAGTTGACGACAAGATTGACAAACTGCAGGCCGTAGGACTTGGCAAGCTTCGTCTTGGGAGTCACCCAGTAGGTGAGATTATCGGCGTTCAAAGGACTGACGGGCAAGAAGATGCCGACCCCGCCTGAAAAATCAGCTGCAGTGGCAGGAGGTACTACGGCGCACCCCAGGGAGATCAAAAGGGTCAACGCCATGAAAGCTGTTTGAATTCGGAAAGTCAGGGGAGATCGAACCGCAATAGTACCAGATCGGCGTACGTGCTTTCTACTCATGGTGGCACCTCCCTTTGGACCGTGCGATATACAGCCCTCGGGAGATGCTGCAACCGCTCGGCAACCCTGCTACCTTATTCCCGGCAGGCGGGAACTTAGGCCAGAAGCTTTGCGCCACACCCTTTCGAGTGCTTTGCCTTTTTCGAACGTTTACACTTGGATAAATAAAATACAACTTGCCTGGATAAAGTCTAGTTTCTCCTGCTGCTCGTGTCAAGTCTGAAATGACAGAGATTGAAATAACAGAGAAAAGGAAGCTTCCAAGCAGGGCGTGGTCGAAGGATTCATCGAGAAAAGATCTTTATGGCGCGATCCCCTTGGGCTTGGGCTGGATTCCCGCCTTTGCGGGATTGACGTTGTGATGCGGAATGACGTTGTGATGTGGAATGAGGCTTTCTTTCGTCCATTTTCCTGAAATTCCCGATCTATCCGAATTCAAAGCAAGAAATATCTTGAACAATAAGTAGCTTCAATTTATATTGTTGTCATTAGGAATATTCCCTGGCCTCCCTTTGATTGAGGCGATTTTTTTCAAAATCGTTGCTCTATATACTCCGGTGCAGCTACATGGGCATGTCACTTATTCCGTCATGCTGCAGCCCATGGAACGATTCATTCTACCGGGCGAGCAACGTCCGGTCACACTCTTTTTGCCCGGAACATTCGCATGCCCGGTTGCATATGAAGAAAACCATTCACAGTTCACCATCTTTATGAGAATAAATCGGGTGCGAAGATCCCGGCTGGGATTTGTCAGGCAAAGCAGAAGATGCCTATGGATGCGCGGGGTTTTGAATGAAGGTGTCGAGCAGGAGCTGGGTCGATGTTTAATGTAAACAGGAGCATTATCGGGTTTGAAAAGATTTTTGCACTGATCTTGCTGGCGCTGACCGTTCTTGCCCTGCCTTCGTGTTCCACTCCCGATGCCCGGCAGGAGGACTTTTCCCTTCATGTCCGGGATGACAACACAGCCTCCGAACTGAAGAAAGTGGAAAGAGACCTGACGGTAACACCCGAGAAGGCGGCTCTCCACCCCGACTACCAGGTGATCGAGAACATCGCCGTTCCGTATATACCGGAATACCGGGTCGGTCCCGGCGACGTGGTTGAGATTGTATACCATATCCGCTACGAAAAGACCCCAGAAGACTACCGCATTGAAGTGCAGGACAAGATCAGCATTACTTTTGCCTACCATCCACAGTTCAACACCACCGTACTGGTGCGCACGGACGGAAAGATCACGGTCCCGCTGGTGGGTGACATCGCCGCCGAATCGAAAACACCGGTGGAACTTGCGCGCATTCTGAACAGGGAATACGGAAGATTCATCTCGGATCCGTCCATCACGGTAGCGCTCGAACAATTCAACGTGAAAATCGACGAACTGAAGAAAGCCATCACCACGGCTCCACGGGGGCAGAGCAAGATCGCACCGGTGGCTCCCGACGGCAGAATATCCTTTCCCATCATCGGAAACGTCCAGGCGGAAGGAATGACCGTTACACAACTCGAACAGACCGTCAACCGACAGTATTCCGCCTATATCAGAAACCTCCAGGCCACCCTGATCCTGCTCGAGATCCACCACGCGAAGTTCTACATCTTCGGGGAGATCGAGCGGCCGGGTACCTACGAAATGACAAGTTCGATCAACCTGCTTGAAGCACTGGGCATGGCGAACGGGTACAAGAAATCGGCCAACATCAGGGAAGTCGTAGTCTTTCGCAACGACGGCCTCGAAAAACCCATCGCTCTCAAGGTGGACCTGGAAAACGTATTGCGCCGGGGCTCTCCGTACTATGCTGACTTGAGAATAAGGCCCGCGGACATCATCTTTGTTCCCAAGACAAAGCTCGATAATTTCAACGACCTGGTGGAAAAGATTTTCACAAGGGGCATTTACGGCATTCTGCCTTTTCAGACTGTCTTCTCCATTAATTACGACATCAATGGAGTAACCATCAGATAGTCATTTCTCGAGAATCGTCCGTCATGGAAGGTGAGGACAATGGAAGAGGCAAGAGAATATAGTCAAAAGCCAAGACTTAATTTAATGAGGGAGTTTTTATTTGTACTTTTTTATCACTCCAAAGTTTTAATATCTGTATTTCTGTTTATTTTTATATGCTCAGCACTAGCTG
>JABUEY010000186.1 GCA_013314815.1 Syntrophobacteraceae bacterium | reverse complement strand
AGCCATAGCCCTTTTCCTCCTGCTCTCAGGGCTACACTATACCACATAACCTTCCGATTTGCCTATTTTTTATTCCTATTAAACCATAAAAATCCACTCCCAGGCCCTACAATTACGACACAGTCTCCTTCGCGGGAATGACGGTGTGGAGGCAATCGCGATGTCGCGGGAATGACGCTGTATTACCAAATGACGCTGTGATACCGAATGACGCCGTGATACCAAATGACGCCGTGATACCGAATGACGTTGAGATACCGAATGACGTTGAGATACCGAATGACGTTGTGATGTCAAATTGACGTAGTTGCAGGAGTGGGGTTGTCACGGGAATGACGGTCCTCACTGGAATGACGTTGTTGCCGGCGGATCCCACCTTTGTGCGGCAACTGTCCGGATACACGTTTACAAGAAAATGCCGGAACTGTTTGGCCCGATTATGAAGAGATCAGCTCATTGACCGTATCAGGTGCGTGGTCCGGCCGACAGTTTGTCGTGCCCGCTGATCTCGATGATGTTTGCACGGGCTCAATGGTATCATTTTTTCGAACCATGGTTTATCTTCCAGGTTTATTTTTGTTCATTCAACAGGAGTCTAATCACGGCTCGACCCGTTGTCATAGTCGGCTGTCAGCCCACGGCTCATGATAGTTTGCCGGAAAAACCATAAACCCATCACACCGTCGCCTGTTCTCCTCAGTCCTCACCTCTACAAAACGATCCGGCGGGATATAAACGACACGCGAGTTACTCCATGGATAACTGATGAAAGCTTGCTCAGCAAGCTTTTTTGCACGGATTCATCCTGAATGGTCATTCCTGCAGACCGTTCAGCCGTGCCGGATCCCGTGGAAGGCACTTGTTTATCACCGATGCCGTTGGGGGGCAGGAGCCATCATCGCGGAGGGGATCTGCAATCCGTCGTACCTTTCGCAAACTGCCATCCGGATGAGCCGCGATTTTCCCGGCTCAGCTGTGGCAATGCGAATGTTCATGTTCTCCCACGAAACTCGACAGACGCTCCGTGATCTGCTCGCAGCAAAAGAGCAGAGACTCCAGATCCAGGGTTTCGAGCACCCTCGAATCGAAAAGGAACTTTACCCTGGCTTCGAACTGTTCGGACGGCTCCTCGTCCCACACCAGCAGTCGGACGGCAAGCCTGGGCAGCACCTGGATTTCCACGGCCAGATTCGGCTCCCCCTGTTCCATGACCCTATGTGCGCCAATACGAGAGGCCGCATCCGCCAAAAGATCCATCTTCCCGGAAAAACAACGCGCAAGGCGCCCTTCGCAGTGGGCTTTGAGGCTCTTCACCTTGGAAACGGAGTTGGGAAGGCTCTCCATTCCGATCCACCGTCCGGAAGGCCGAACTGCTCCCCCGATCAAGTAATTGTAGACCAGGATCTTCTCCCAGGGACTGATCCCCTCCCCTTCCTCCCAATAGACATCGAAGGGCGTCGCCACGAGAGATTTCCCGAGGTAAACGAGTCGCAGAGCGGGTGTGCCCTCGATCTCGGCATACCGTGCGCCAAGGCTCGCCGCAAGCTGCCTGAAATCGCATCCCGCTGCCTCTCTCCGCAGGAAGGACAGCGCCTTTTCGAAGCCCTCCCTTTTCACCCCGATGCCCGCGCGCTGCTGTTCGACGAGCCGGACTCGGAAAGGTTCTGTCGCCTCGCGATCGAGATGCGGGCAGGCGTCGATATCCGCCTGGCCCACGATGACCTGAGTCGCAAAAGCAAGACACGTCGGCAGTCCGCACTCCCCGCAACTGGTCCCTGGAGTCAGCTTGAACAAATGGATGGGAGTCAGCCGCTTATCGAGTCTCTCCCGGTGTTCGTCCATTATTGCGCCTCCGCGCCCAGACAGGAATACCTGAGCAGTCTTCAGACACCCGGATACCGTTTGTTTCGAAAACGCCGGAGACCGCGATCATCCCCCCGGTTGACTCGCATACCTGGTGAGCGTCTTCTTCAGATCCTCCGCAACGGGAGGCGCCTGGATCTCCTTGCTCGTCAGGATCTGCAAGGGCAGTAGGCCCGCCATGTCATAGAAGGCCGAGTTCGCCTTGTAATCGATCTGCAGGACCGCACCGTCCAAGGCAATTCCCGCAAACAGGCCCCGAGTTCTGGAATACGAATAGATCTCGGCTTTCAACTGGATGTCCGTAGCCGCTCCCGCATATCTCCCGACGGGCCCCGCAGCCACGGAGGCGTCGGCTCCGAGGGTGAATTTGCCGCTGGTGATGGCGTCCAGGCTTCGTTTTGTCTTGAACACAAGGATCACATCGATGGCCTGAGCCCCGATCTGCCACCCGAAGCTTCCACCTGCAAGACTCACAAAAACCGGATTGCTCCAGCCGTGATCCTCCGAATGGACCACCAGGACTCCTGTGCCGTATCGCCCTCCGAAGATGAACCCGGCCTTGATGAGATTCGGAATGATGGCCACTCCCCAGGCATCGTTCAGCAGCGCCGGCGGCATCCCCTGTTCAGGGATCTCCATGATTTCGCTGAGTATCTCAATGCAGGACTCCACCTTCCTGACTTCACGACTGCCCGCCTGAACGGCACCGGCACAGAGGCCCGCAATAACGAACACGGCCACAGCACAAAGGAGGTTCTTCTTCATATCACACCAAACCTTTCTCACCTTGGGATCAATCTCTTCGCCGTTTCTCACCAATCATGTCCCTGCCTTCCCTCGACAGTTCTCATATCCCTGAAATCGATGCGCAGATGGGAGTCTTTGAACCTGCACGTCAAGGATCCAAGCACGATGAAATCGATCCCGCCGCATCGCTGCCGGGGATGTGGCAATCCAACCCGTGATGGTCATCGATAATTAAATAAAACCGCGCATTGAACAGGATATGTTTTTGAGAGCTGATTTCGCGACGAGACACCGATGATCAAAACGTGACAATCTTGTCTGCTTCCTTCAGGACCTCATACAAATCGTCCATGAACGCCATGGGACATGCACTCGAGCCCGTCTGACCACGGATCTTCATGCATACCCCTCAAACCAGAAAATCTCCTCCGTTGCCGTTGAAAGCCTGGATCTGCCCCGCCACATCGAACTGATCCGTGCCGACCTCCTGGAATTCGACCCCCTTACCCAGCATGAACACAGACACTTCATCGCCCTTCTTCAGCGCGACATTAGCCAGTCGCATGGCGTTGTACATCGTCTCCGCGTCGTTGGTTGAAATTACGAACGCCCATTTCATATTCGTCTCCTTCCGACGTTTTCCTGATGGCTCGCGGTATCACGAGCCATCCTTTCCATCTGAATCAGGCTACCACAATCCATCTTCAAAGAAAATGGAAACACCCTTTGGGCTTTTCAAATGCCGTGCGATTCCAATAATCCGTGTGCATTCGCATAAACACACGCGATAGAAAACAAAACTTGATACGCCATCTATCAAGGTTCATAAACGGGCCGAACGGTTCCGGCATTTTCTCTTTCCCATTTCTAAAATTGTTTCGCCATGCACGGTTACCCTTCCTGGATTCCCGCCTTCCGCGGGAATGACGATGTGGAGGCAATCACGATGTTGTGGGAATGACGTTGTCATGCCGAATGACATTGTTGTGGGTACGACGTTGTCGCGGAAATAACGTTGTCGCGGGAGAATGCAGTTGAGGTGTATTTCACCCTTGTGAGACAGTTGTCTGGATACGCGTCTGCTGGATAAACCTCTTCCAAGTCCAGGGGGCACCCAACGGCATTCAGAACGGGAAGGATCCTTGGAGGCCGCCCCTGCCGACGACTGGATCCACAGCTTCAACCCGCACCTGTCCGGGCCTTGATCCGGAATGAATCATCGCTTTTCTATTCCGGCTCGATGTGCTTTTCCATCAGTTCGAAGACAATTCCGTGCCTCCTGAAATGGGGATGATCAGGTGGAATTCCGGGAGCTGTGCAAAAGCCGAGTTTTCTGAAAAAGGCTGAGGAGGTATGCCTGGCGATGGTGTGAACCCGGCGGCATCCCTTTCGCCTGACCATGTCCACGAGTCTTTCCACAAGCAGGCGGCCCGTTCCCCTGTTGTGGTTTCCGGGTGCTACCGCGAGGTGCCGAAGCTCCACTTCCGTATCCCGGGTCCAAACGGCCACCAGTCCACCCGTGATTCGCTCTTCATCCTTCGCAACCAGTTCGATGGATTCACCGTCCAACTGGAAAGAACTCCGGATATTGCGCGGAAGGCCAAGAGGTCTCCAGAGCACCTGCCAGAGGAGTTCATCGAGTCTTTCCGAATCTTCGAGACATTCCACCGTGCCTGTCGTTGTTGAACTCACGTACACTCTCCTCAAGACCCTGGGTTTTCTAGGTGCTTTTGAGCCGCGATCCGCCGCCGTCCATGCCGCAGGCAGGTCCAGCGGGGCGTGGCCGGAAAACGAACCTTTGACACTCCTGTTGCACTTAACACAGGGTAGGCATATTTTAAATTAATTTGATCTCATAAGATCAGAAGCCGCACAAGGGTCATTTGCCATGGTTCAGCCGCAGACGCCGTTTCAACGAGGCGGACAACGGGCGGCCGTCTTATTATGCGGACGAAAGAAGTCGCAACGGAACTTGCATGCGGTTCTGACATGCATGCCTGTACGCGGTTCAAACGGTGCCCTGCGCATGTTTCGAGAACATGGAGCAAGTCGATGGTCGGTCGATATCTCGGACATCTTCCCCTCGAAGACCCGCTCTACACCTATCTACAGACCCATATCGCACCTCAAACCGGCAATGTTCAGCCGGATGCCTGTTACCGGGTGTTCCGGTTCGCCGATTCCCGGGATGTGTACCTGTACGAGGATATCTACAGTGGATTGAAGTTCGTCGGGAAATTCTTCAAATCTTCAGATTCGAACCATGCACGCAACAAGGGGGAAAGGGAATTCAACAATCTCCTCTTCCTGCGAAGCCTGGGCCTGTCTTCCCCTCCCTACTGTGTTGTCAGGCCCTATGGTTTCAACTCCGCAATCGACAATGTACTCGTGCTCGAATACATTGACGCCGTCCCTTTAAGCGCAATCATCGACAGCGCCCTGCGCCATGGGAAAACTCAACGCCTGTACCGAACGCTGTCCGCGCTGGCCCGCTTTCTCGCCGTATTCCACTGCCGCACGGCAGGCAACCACAGCGTAGATTTCGACGAAAGCCGTCAATACATGGAAAGTCTTCTGCGGTCACTCATGGTCAAAAGAGGCCTTGGAAACGAACAGGCCGATGAATTCCGCTTTTGGGCGGACGCATGGCGACGTCGAAGCTGTATGTGGGAGGACTGCGCCGTACTGGTTCATGGAGACGTGACTCCTTCCAACCTCCTTTTCGGTCAGAACCGTGACGTGTTTGCCATCGACCTGGAAAAGATGAAATGGGCCGACCGGGTTTTCGACCTGGGAAGGCTTTGCGGTGAACTGAAGCATTTCTTCTTCCGGGCCACCGGCAACCCCATGGCGGCCGAACCTTTCATCGGACATTTCCTTTGGGAATACGTCCATGATCAGCCGGACAAGGAGGGAGCTTTTGTCTTTATCACCCGTCGGATGAGGTGTACCCCGTTGTCAAGACAGAAATCGGTCTTGTTTAAGGTGGATTGCTTCCCTGGCCGACCTCTGTTGTTGGTTTGCGCTCTGTCTGCTGAGCTCTCCTGTGTGCTATCTTGCCTCTGCCC
>JABUEY010000185.1 GCA_013314815.1 Syntrophobacteraceae bacterium | reverse complement strand
TTTCCGGTTCGTGCACATTGGCAGCGGGGAATTGCAGCGGGAAACAAGGAACCTGGTGTCCGACCTCGAACTCACCGGCCGGGTGCGCATGCTCGGCACCCTTCCCCACCACGAGGTGCTGGACTGGTACCGCCGGGCGCACTGCTTCGCCCTGGCATGCAAAGTGGCCGGAAATGGGGATCGGGACGGAATTCCCAATGTCCTGGCCGAGGCGATGGCGGTGGGGGTTCCAGTGGTTACCACGCGCGTATCCGCCATCCCGGAACTGGTTGAAGACAGCGTCACGGGAATCCTCGTAGATCCCGGCAACCCGCAGGCCATGGCCACCGCTCTTCACCAGCTCCTGCACGATCCGGGCAGGTGCGCGGAACTGGCCCTTCGAGCCCGAGCGAGGGTGGAGAAGGTCTTTGACAAACGCCGCTGCACTGTGCAGCTTCATAAGCTTTTCCGCAAGGCTCTCGATCGAGAATGAAGATCGCCTTCTATTGCCCCAACAAGCCTCTCGATCACCCCCATCCGTCGGGAGACCTCGTCATCGCAAAGGGGCTCCGGCAAACGCTGGCGGCCCTCGGGCACGAATGCGAGGAAATCGTTCGTTTCAGGACCCGATGGTTCTGGAAATCTCCGCAGGGATGGACGGCACTCGTCGGAGCCTGTGCCGAGGCGTGCCGCAGAACCTGGATGTTCAGGCCGGACCTGTGGTTGACCTACCATTCCTATTACAAGTCTCCGGACACGGTCGGACCCTGGATCAGCGGTCTTTTCGGCATCCCTTATGTGCTCTTTCAGCCCATGTACGCCACCAGCAGGAGGAAAAAGCCCGGAACCCGCTTGGGCTTCTACATGAACCGCCTGGCCCTCAAGGCTTGCCGGCATGTCTTCCTGAACAATATGGATGACTTGGAAGCCATGAAGCGGGCTGTCCCCCGAGTCAGGATCGACTACATTCCACCCGGAATTCTGCCTGACGACTTCCAGAGAAACGAAGCGCACGGCCGCTCCGTCAGGAGAAAATACGGTCTCTCGGACGACGCTCCCCTGCTCATGACCGCCGCTCGTTTCAGGCCTGGAGTCAAGGTGCAAAGCCTGGAGTATCTCTTCGGCTCGCTCAGCCTGCTGCTCGTACCACCCGAAATGCCGTTTCGGCTTCTCGTTGCAGGGGACGGCCCCATGGAACAGGAAGTCAAATCCCTGGCTCGTCGCCTTCTGCCCGGCCGCGTCGTCTTCACGGGAAGGGTGCCCCGGGAGGAGATGGCCCGATATTATTCGGCAGCCGACCTGTTCGTCTTTCCCGGGATAGGCGAATCACTGGGCATGGTGTTTCTCGAAGCACAGGCGTGCGGCCTGCCCGTAGTGGCTCTCGACACGGCGGGAGTCCCCCAGGTCGTTCAGCACGGGAAGACCGGGCTTTTGGTTCCGGAAGATGGAGGAAGGGCCATGGCGGAGGCGGTGCGGGAGCTGGTCGGCAATCCCGGCCTGCACGCCACACTGGCTCACAACGCCATGGATTTCGTTCAGAAGGAAAGGAATCTGCTGAAGAACTACCAGGCCCTGTCGAAAAGTCTCGAGGAACTGGTCAAGGCCCGCCATTGACCGATGCCGTCGGCACAGGTCCGGAAACAGGCCGGCTGCCCAGCGTGCGCCATTGATCCGTGACTCTGAAGTCGGTGGTCCCGTCGGGAGCCTGGTGCGCCCTGAACGTCACCCAGGCTCCATCCACCTCGATCTCGATCACCGTCTGCCTGTGGTCGCTGTGCGAAGTCCAGCCCGCGTTTCCCGCGTTGACATATTCGATGCCCGCATCCCCATCGGAAATTCTTTGCCGGCTGAAGGAATGAGTATGCCCGGCCAGCACGGCCCGGACCTTCCCGTTATGTTTCAGGAGCAGATTCCAGAAAGGATCGTTGCGTGGGATTCGAGGAAGATGTGGTTCATGGATGGCGACAAATACATGGTCCAAACCATCGGCCGACTCGATCGCCTCTTCCATCCATTCCAGGAGCCGCCGGTCTCCCAGGTCTCGGCCTCGATCCATGTACTGGTCGATTACGATGGTTCGGATGTTCTTCCAGTCGAAGCAGTAGCTGACACCCTCGCCTTCCCACCATCGGATCAGGCTCCCATGCCCGGGCAGAATATTCCTCGTGATGAATTCGACATCATCCGCCTTTTCATGATTGCCCCTCACCGGGACATAGATCGGCATGCGTTCTTTGAAAACATTCATGTAGATGTCGTGATTCTTCGCCAGGGGGCTCAGGTCCCCAAGGCCCAGGACAAAATCGACTCCAGCCCCGCCGGCTTCGCGTCCATTCAGTGATGCGATCTTATCCAGGACATTGCGGTAGGACGAAAAAGCCGAACGATTGTCGGCCACAGCCGCGAAGACCCATCGTTCGGCAAAGGAAGATGCAGGCAGGACCATGAGCAGAAGTGCAAAGATCAGAGCCTTCCGCAGTGCACCCGCACCGATACAGGTATTGTCTTTCATCGTTTATGACCAGCCACTGCCCAGGTTAGCGCCGTCCTTTTCTGGTGACTGTATATTTTTCGAGGACCTTTCTCAGGTTCCCGGCGGCGGCTGGAGCCTTCACCTTTCCGGCAAAGATGTCGTCGACCGAAACCGCGGGCTTGTTGTAGAAGTCGATATTGGCATTGTCGTCGATCTGCAGGGCCGCCCCCTCGAGGGCAACTCCCGCAAACAGGCCCCGGCTCCTCGAGTACGAATAGATTTCGGCCTTGAGCATGATGTCCGTGGCGGCTTCGGCATGGCGCCCGACCGGCCCCGCCGCAACGGAGGCATCCGCTCCAAGCGTGAACTTGCCTCGTTTCATGGCATCGATGCTTCTGCTCGTTTTGAACACAAGCACAATGTCCGTCGACTGCGCGCCGATCTGGAGTCCGAAACTCCCCCCCGCCAGGTAGACAAAGGTCGGATTGCTCCAACGACCGTCACTCCTGCGAACCGCCACCACTCCCGTGCCATAACGGCCGCCGATGACGAAGCCCGCCTTGAGCAACCCCGGGATGATTGCGATGCCCTCGGCATTTCTGAGAAGCTCGGGCGGGATGCCCTTTTCAGGAATAGCCATGATCTCGCTCATCACCGCGGCGGCGTCATTCACCTTCTTTTCTTCCTTGACTCCCGCCTGGACAACCGCGGGGTGAAACAATGCAATCACCACGGCAACAGCCGGAATCCACCGCATCACCCGTGCCTTCACCATCTTTTCCTCCTTTCTCGGGTATTCTCCGTTTACCGTTCCACCTGGAAAAACCCCGGCACACGCTGCACCACCGGAATCGGCATTCTCAGATCCCGGATCGACGTCAATCCTGTTCATGTTCCTTTTCGTAAACCCAAATGGCTGTAGCCAGTCTATCCATCCCTTCATTCCAGTACGATTCCGCACGCTCCGAAACCCCATCGAGACCCCTGAAGAGACGGTCGGCCTTTTCCAACGCTTCGAACACCTGGTTCCATTCGTCGGACTGCATTTCTGATCCTTCTATGAAGTGCACTGCAGCAAGGGACCGACCTGGCATTGACGAGCCGCTCACGCGCGCAGCAGCCGGTCTGCTCGTATCGAGGTCGGTGCGCATTCGCTGGACATAATGCACCAAAAGCCAGCGGCAACCTACAAAATAATGAAAACAAGACGGGATAATGCTCCTTCTTCTCCCCTGCACTTAAGTATCACTAATTCATTATCGCCTTAGCTCTTGACCGCAGGGCATGGCCGTCTATATAGTGTCCAGCCGGAAGCCTCGTCGCGCAGGGTTCCGGCCCTGGCAGGAGCGGCGGTCTTCAGAGGCGCGCCGCAGTAGGAGTGGAATTCCGCACAGACACTGCACGGTGTCACCCGAACATCGAAAATCCCGCCGACGAAGGGCAGCAGCGACTTCCGTTTTCTTTTCAGTGTTACTTATTACGGAAGATGAGAAAGGTGAGATCATATGCCAAAGCGCGACGACATCAGGAAGGTGATGATCATCGGATCGGGTCCGATCGTGATCGGTCAGGCCTGCGAATTCGACTATTCCGGCACCCAGGCCTGCAAGGCTTTGAGGCAGCTGGGCTATGAAATACTGCTTGTCAACTCCAACCCCGCCACGATCATGACCGATCCGGGGATGGCCGATGCCACGTACATCGAGCCGCTCACCGTCAATGCCCTCGAACGGATCATCCAGGCCGAACGCCCCGATGCGGTGCTTCCCAATCTCGGAGGCCAGACCGGTCTGAACCTGACCGCCGAACTGGCCAGGCAGGGTATCCTTGATGCCTACGGAGTGAAAATCATCGGAGTCCAGGCGGACGCCATCGAGCGGGGAGAAGACCGGATCGCATTCAAGGACACCATGAACCGTTTAGGCATTGAAATACCTCGAAGTGAACCTGCGTTCTCGGTCGAGGAAGCCGAACGAATCGCCGCCGAACTCGGGTACCCGGTAGTCGTGCGGCCTGCGTACACGCTCGGTGGAACGGGCGGAGGTCTCGTCTACAATGTTGAAGAACTGCGCACCGTCGCCGCTCGCGGCATATCGGCAAGCCTGGTGGGGCAGATCCTCATCGAGGAATCCGTGCTGGGCTGGGAGGAACTGGAACTCGAAGTGGTGCGTGACGCAAAGAATCAGCGCATCACCGTATGTTTCATTGAAAACGTCGACGCCATGGGCATTCATACGGGGGATTCCTTCTGCACAGCACCCATGCTGACCATCGACAGGAGCCTGCAGGAGCGGCTTCAGAAGCATTCCTACGATATCGTCGAGGCCATCGAGGTGATAGGCGGCACGAACATTCAATTCGCGCACGACCCGAAGACCGGTCGTGTCGTAGTCATCGAAATCAATCCCAGGACTTCCCGCTCCTCGGCCCTGGCATCCAAGGCCACCGGCTTTCCCATCGCTTTCGTCTCGGCAAAGCTCGCAGGTGGACTCACCCTCGACGAAATCCCCTACTGGAGGGAAGGGACCCTCGAAAAGTATACCCCGTGGGGTGACTACGTGGTGGTCAAGTTCGCCCGATGGGCCTTCGAAAAATTCAAGGGAGTCGAAGACCGGCTGGGAACGCAGATGCGCGCTGTCGGGGAAGTGATGAGCATCGGCAAGAACTACAAGGAAGCCCTTCATAAGGCCATCCGCTCCCTCGAAACAGGTCGCCACGGCCTTGGCTTTGCCTCGGATTTCAACGAAAAATCCCTCGAAGAACTGATGGAGATGCTGGTCACCCCCACCAGCGAGCGGCAATTCATCATGTACGAAGCTCTGCGCAAGGGAGCGTCCATCGATGCGCTTTACGAGAAGACGCATATCAAGCCATGGTTCATCCGGCAGATGAAGGAGTTGGTGGATCTTGAAGAAGAGATCCTGCAGTGGAAGGGCAGGGATCTCCCCGGTGATCTCCTCACGCACGCAAAGAAGGACGGCTTCGGAGACCGTTACCTGTCTCAGATCCTGGGCATCTCCGAAACGACCCTTCGTGAACGCCGGAAGGCTCTCGGAATCGTTCAGGGATGGCACCCGGTGCCGGTGAGCGGCGTCGAGGACTCCGCCTACTATTACTCCACCTACAACGCCGCCGACACAGTTCCCGTCAGCGACCGGCGCAAGATCATGGTGCTCGGTGGAGGGCCCAATCGTATCGGCCAGGGCATAGAATTCGACTACTGCTGTGTCCATGCCGCCTTCGCCCTGCGCGACGAGGGCTTCGAATCCATCATGGTCAACTGCAATCCCGAAACCGTCTCCACCGACTACGATACTTCCGACA
>JABUEY010000184.1 GCA_013314815.1 Syntrophobacteraceae bacterium | reverse complement strand
GAGGAGGATATACGATGGGGAAGAAGAAGTTTGAGCGGACGAAGCCGCATGTGAACGTGGGTACGGTGGGTCACATCGATCATGGCAAGACGACGCTTACGGCGGCGATCACCAAGCAGTTGGCCAAGAAGGGGAAGGCCGAATTCGTTCCTTTCGATCAGATCGACAAGGCGCCCGAGGAGCGCGAACGGGGCATCACCATTGCCACGGCCCACGTGGAATACGAAACCGACAAGCGGCATTACGCTCATGTGGACTGCCCGGGTCACGCCGACTACATCAAGAACATGATCACCGGCGCCGCACAGATGGACGGCGCGATCCTGGTTGTGGCCGCGGACGACGGTCCCATGCCCCAGACCCGCGAGCACATCCTTTTGTCCCGCCAGGTGGGTGTTCCCTACATTGTGGTGTTTTTGAACAAGGTGGACATGGTGGACGACCCGGAACTGATCGAACTGGTGGAACTCGAACTTCGAGAGCTTCTGACCAAGTACGGTTTTCCCGGCGACGACATACCCATCGTCAAGGGTTCGGCTCTCAAGGCCCTCGAATCCGATGATCCGGAAAGCCCGGATGTCCAGTGCATCTTCGAACTCATGGACGCCATCGACGCCTATGTTCCGGACCCGGTTCGCGACATCGACAAGCCTTTCCTGATGCCCATCGAGGACGTGTTTTCCATCAGCGGCCGCGGCACGGTGGTAACGGGCCGGGTGGAGCGCGGGATCATCAAGGTGAGCGACGAAGTGGAGATCGTGGGATTCAGGCCCACCTTCAAGACGGTGTGTACGGGAGTGGAGATGTTTCGCAAGACGCTCGACCAGGGCCAGGCGGGCGATAACGTGGGCGTGCTGCTGCGCGGCATCAAGCGCGACGAAGTCGAGCGCGGCCAGGTGGTGGCCAAGCCCGGCAGTATCACTCCCCATACGAAGTTCAAGGCCGAGGTCTACGTGCTCAAAAAAGAGGAAGGCGGACGTCATACTCCGTTTTTCCCGGGCTACCGGCCTCAGTTCTATTTCCGCACCACGGACGTGACCGGAGTCATGACTCTGCCCGAGGGTGTGGAGATGGTGATGCCCGGTGACAACATCAGCACCGAAGTACACCTGATCACCCCCGTCGCCCTGGAAAAGGAACTGCGCTTTGCCATCCGCGAAGGCGGTCGCACCGTCGGCGCCGGCGTGATCACCGAAATCATTGAATAATCGACATCAGAAGGTGAATCATCATGCGAACCCTCGTTACTCTGGCCTGTTCCGAATGTAAACGTCGCAACTATACGACGACGAAAAACAAGAGGACGACTCCGGAGAAACTCAGCTTCAGGAAGTACTGCAGGTTCTGCGGCGCTCATACGGAACACAAGGAAACGAAGTAGCCCCGGCCTGTTCTGCGGGGTTTCCCGTGCCGATTGTATTCGTATTGAGAGCAGGATCCTGCTTCGGGAACGGAATCGAACGGGCCGAAGGGGTCTTTGTCGGATGCTGGAGGCCCGGCGACAGCGCATGTTCATTGAGGACTGACACACACCAGATCGGGACGTGAATGAATCTGCCCAAGCTGTTTCAGAAGAAGAATGAAGACGATCGATCCGTGAAGGTTCAGCGGATGGATGCGCAAAGGAAGAATATTCAGAAGCCGGCCAAAGTCAAGAAGATGGAGGCGGTGAAAAAGACAGCCAGAAAGTCCGATGAGTCTCGATTCGCCTGGTGGCACAATGCGCGCCAGTATCTCAGGGAGGTGTCGTCCGAGCTTCGCAAGGTCGTGTGGCCTTCCCGCAAGGAGACCATCGGGTCCACATCCGTGGTTCTGGTGATTGTTGCCCTGTCCGGGGTTTTCCTCGGCATCGTCGATCTGATCCTGAGCCGCCTGGTTCGGCTGATTGTGGGATAGGCGGCAGTCCGATCGGCATTTTCCGGCGTCGCGGCCGGATCTTCTTGAACACGGATGTCAGCGGGGTTTTTTGTGGCAAAGAAATGGTACATTGTCCATACGTATTCGGGCTTCGAACACAAGGTGAAGTCGGCCCTGGAGGAACGGATCAAGGCGGAGGGCAAGTCGGATCTTTTCGGCCAGGTCCTGGTCCCCACGGAAAAGGTGATCGAACTGGTCAAGGGACAGCGCAGGGCTTCGTCGAGAAAGTTCTATCCGGGCTACATCCTGGTCCAGATGGAACTCAACGACGACACCTGGCACCTGGTTCGTCATACTCCCAAGGTGACCGGGTTCATCGGAAGCCAGGAACGGCCTATTCCTCTGTCGGATGAAGAGGCGGACAACATCATTCTGCAGATGCAGGAAGGGGCTCAGAAGCCTCGACCCAAGTTCAGGTTTGAAAAAGGGGATGAAGTCCGGGTCGTGGACGGCCCGTTTGCCAGTTTCAACGGGATTGTGGACGAAGTTATGCCGGACAAGGGGAAAGTGCGGGTTCTCGTCAGTATATTCGGTCGATCTACTCCAGTGGAACTTGATTTTGTTCAAGTGAACCGCATCTGATGTTGCATAACGGCTTTAGGTTCAGGAGTTTGAAGAAGGATGGCAAAAAAGGTAGTAACGAATATCAAGCTGCAGGTTCCGGCCGGAATGGCGAATCCTTCGCCTCCCATAGGCCCCGCCCTGGGCCAGCACGGCGTGAACATCATGGAGTTTTGCAAGGCGTTCAATGCCAAGACCCAGGGGCAGGACGGGATGATCATTCCCGTGGTGATCACGGTGTACGCCGACCGCTCCTTCACATTCATCACCAAAACCCCGCCTGCCGCGGTTCTGCTGAAGAAGGCCGCCCAGATTGCCAAGGGGTCGAGCGAGCCGAATCGAGTCAAGGTGGCCAGGGTGACCAGGGCTCAGGTGGAAGACATTGCCAGGTTGAAGATGCCGGATTTGAACGCCCGGGATCTGGAGGCTGCCGTGAGTACGATCGAGGGGACAGCCCGCAGCATGGGGATCGAGATAATCTAAGATGGGGCCATCACAAGGGGATGGATCGTAAGTTTCTGGAGAGTCGAAGATGGCAAAACATGGGAAAAAATATCGCGCCGTACGCGCACAGATAGATCCTGCTAAGCGGTACACTTTTCAGGAGGCTCTGGATCTGGCAACGGGATCAGCGTATGCCAAATTTGATGAAACCCTCGACATTGCGGTCCGCCTCGGAGTCGATCCACGCCACGCGGATCAGATGATCCGTGGCACCGTTGTTCTGCCCAACGGCCTGGGGAAGACGGTCCGTGTGCTCGTGTTCGCCAAGGGTGAAAAGGTCAAGGAAGCTCTCGATGCGGGCGCGGACCATGCCGGCGGAGATGAAATAATCGATCAGATCAGGGAGGGATGGCTCGAATTCGATAAGACCGTCGCCACTCCCGATATGATGGGCAGCGTAGGCAAAATCGGAAAGGTTCTCGGTCCCCGCGGCCTTATGCCCAACGCGAAACTCGGAACGGTTACCTTCGATGTCCAGAAGGTGGTCAAGGAAATCAAGGCGGGAAAGGTGGACTTCCGAGTCGAAAAGACCGGAATCGTTCACGCGCCCATGGGAAAAGTGTCCTTCGGCCAGGAAAAGCTCATCCAGAACATCTCCGCGTTCATCGATACTCTCATCAGGTTGAAGCCGACCGCCGCCAAGGGAACGTACCTGCGGGGAATCGCCATATCCACGACCATGGGGCCCGGCATTCAGATCGATCCCCTGGCGGTGAAGGCTATTGTGGCGTAGATGCGCCGGGGAGACGCAGCCCCGGATTGAACCGGTAAACCCTGTTTGAATGAACGACTGACTGCCGTCTGGTGTTTTCTTCCATCTGAGACCGTAGGTACATCTGACCAGGTGTTTAAACCCCCGTCGAATGCGGGGAACCTGCCGAGATGCAAGAAGTAACCGATCAGGCTGACGGACTACAGGATATCAGAATCCATCCGTGCCCCCCACTGAGGGCATGGATGGATATCCGTTGAAAGCACACCGGCAGAAGAAAGGAGGATGGGTAGACTTTGGAGCGAGCCAAAAAGGAGCAGGTGGTTGCTGAACTTCATGAGAAGCTGCAGCGCGCCAGCGCGGCCATTTTGACGGATTTCAAGGGGCTCACCGTTGCGGAGATGACAGACCTGCGCGGCACCCTTGCGGCGGAAAAGGTGGAATACCAGGTGGTGAAGAACACCCTGATGCGCCTTGCCGGCAAGGATACCGCCGCGGAAGTCCTCACCCCCCTGCTCAAGGGGACCTGCGCGGTTGCCATCGGATACGGAGACCCGAGCATCCCGGCGAAGATCATCAAAAAGTACAACAAGACCAACGACAAGTTGAAGATCAAGGCCGGAGCACTCGGAAATCGCCTCCTGGATGCGGCTCAAGTATCCGCCCTGGCGGACCTGCCGCCCAGGGAAGAACTTCTGGCCAAACTTCTGGGGACCCTCAACGCGGTTCCCACCGGGCTGGTTACCGTTTTGAGCGGCGTGCCGAGAGCCTTCGTAAGTGTGCTGGCGGCTATTCAACGGAAAAAAGAAGAAGCATGATCGTCCTGATGGAGGAAACACGAAATGTCTGCAATCAGTAAAGAAGATGTTATCCAGTTTATAGAAAATATGACGGTTCTGGAACTCAGCGAACTCGTCAAGGAACTCGAGGACCGTTTCGGCGTAAGCGCCGCGGCTCCTGTGGCCATGGCGGCCATGCCCGGCGCAGCCGCGGGTGAAGCTGCACCGGTCGAGGAACAGACTGAGTTTTCAGTGGTGATAACGGGAGTGGGCGACAAGAAGATCCAGGTGATCAAGGAAGTGAGAGCGATCACCAGCCTGGGTCTCAAGGAAGCCAAGGACCTGGTCGAAAAGGTGCCGGGCGTCGTCAAAGAGGGAATACCCAAGGATGAAGCGGAAGCGATCGCCAAGCAGCTGACCGAAGCAGGTGCCACCGTCGAAATCAAATAACACCCCTTTCTCTATCCGGATATCGGAAATCGGCTGCCGGTCCAGTACCGGCTTCGATTTCCGATTTTCGATTTTTACAGCTCCTTTATTATCCTAAATGGTGAGTGACAGGCATGAGGGATGAGTTCCCGGCCGCTGTTCCTGAAATCAGGCTCATTGCTCTGTATGAGTCACTCATTACTTATTGAGTTGCAGGAGAGACCATGCCGACGGCTTTGACCCATGAATACCGGGTGCGCAAGAATTTTGGAAAAATCCAAAAGATTGTTGACATCCCTAATCTGATCCAGATGCAGAAGGAAAGCTACGAACTCTTTCTGCAGAGGGATGTCTCACCGGAAGCCAGGAGTGACCGTGGACTCCAGGAGGTCTTCAAGAGTGTTTTTCCGATTGAAGATTTCAGTGGAACCGCCTCTCTTGAGTTCGTGCAGTACAGTTTCGGAGAGGTGAAGTACGAGGTGGACGAGTGTCTGGCACGGGGAATGACATACGAGGCCCCCGTGAAGATCGTAGTCCGGCTTGTTGTCTATGACGTAGACAAGGAGGCGGGAACTCGTTCCATCAGGGACATCAAGGAGCAGGAAATCTACTTCGGAACACTGCCTCTCATGACCGACCACGGAACGTTTATCGTTAACGGTACCGAACGTGTCATCGTGAGCCAGCTTCACCGTTCTCCAGGAATATTCTTTGATCATGACAGAGGCAAGACTCATTCCAGCGGCAAGATACTCTATTCCGCCCGCATTATCCCCCTGCGCGGCTCCTGGCTGGACCTCGAATTCGACCCCAAGGACATCCTGTACATACGCATCGACCGCCGCCGCAAGTTTCCCGTGACAGTTCTTCTCAAGGCTCTCGGCTACACCACCGA
>JABUEY010000183.1 GCA_013314815.1 Syntrophobacteraceae bacterium | reverse complement strand
GGGAATGACGTTGTGAGGTTCACGGGAATGACGATGTTGCGGGTGTGTTCCACCTTTGTGTGACCACTGGACGGGCAGGCGTTTTCCGGATGAATATTTCTTTCTTTGCCGGATGAACCTTTTCCGGGGAGAACCTTTCTTTCTTCGATTGGAGCCCAGGTCAGGATCCCGGGATAGACCCGACGCGGATTCGGCGGATTGTCTCATCGGCTCAATGCCAAAAACCTCTTTTATATTGAGGGAGGAGGCTGTAAAGTGCCGGAGACGGCGGTTTTCCTTCACAGGATTTTAAAGGAAATCAGGTTTACGGCGGTGAGCGAATCATGATCGAAAGAAGGGGCTTATGGATACGGTCTGCAGAATCAATCGGAATCTGTCCGGCATCTGTTCACGCCGGGAACGTGCCTGCACACGGCTACGGCTTTCCTCTCGTCCAGGTTCAGGCCGGTTCCGGAACTTCACAGCGGTGGTTCTTATCGCTTCGATCCTGGCTGCCGGTGGATGTGCAACGGTGGGTCCGAACTTCAGCCCACCTCCGGCTTCCGTCGCTGAAGGCTGGATCGATCACGGGGACCCGAAGGTAAAGACCGCCCAGGTGGACTATGCGGAATGGTGGAAAGTCTTCAATGATCCGGTGCTCGACAGCCTGATCGATACGGCATACAGGCAGAACCTGACCCTCCAGGCCGCCGGATTGCGCATTATCGAAGCCCGTGCCCAGCTCGGGATTGCGCTGGGCAATCAGTTCCCGCAGCAACAGCAGGTACAGGCGGGCTATTCCTATAATGAAACCAGCCGCAACGCTCCCAATACGGCCGGCGCAGGCGACCTTCACTATCAGCTCTACAATTATTCTTTCGACGCGTCATGGGAACTGGATTTCTGGGGCAGGTTCAAGCGAGCGATCGAATCCGCCGATGCGGCTCTCATAGCATCCATGGCCGACTACGACGATGTTCTGATCACTCTTCTGGCCGATGTCGCCTCGACTTATGTTCTAATCTGTATCTTCGACGAACGGATCGAGGTGGCCCGGGAGAACGTTGAACTTCAGAAGCAGTCCCTGGGACTTACCGAGGTGCTTTTCCGCAACGGAGCGGTTACCGAACTGGACGTTCAACAGGCGCGAAGCCTTCTCTACGACACCCAGGCCCAGATACCTCAGCTCGAGATCGGCCTCCGCCAGGCCCGCAATGCACTCAGCATCCTCCTCGGCGTTCCTCCCCAGGATCTGACCCCGATGCTCGGAGAGAATTTCAGGAAGATTCCCGCTGCTCCTGAGGAGGTTACACTGGGTATCCCCGCCGAACTGATCATGCGCCGCCCCGACGTACGGGCGGCCGAACTTCAGGCGGCGGCTCAGTGTGCCCGGATCGGCGTGGCCAGAGCCGACCTGTTCCCGAGCATTATCCTTACGGGATCCTTCGGCTTTCTTTCCAGCGATTCTTCTCTGACCAGGACCGGGGGAAGCAGCTTCGGCGATCTGTTCGACTGGAAAAGCTTCACTATGACCACGGGGCCCTCGATTCAGTGGCCCATATTGAATTACGGAAGAATCAAGAACAATGTCCGCCTCCAGGATGCACGCTTTCAGGAACTGCTGGTGAATTATCAGAACACGGTGCTGCTGGCCGCCCAGGAAGTAGAGGACGCCCTCATTGCTTTTCTGCGTTCACAGGACCAGGCGGCTTTCCTGCTCGAAAGCGTTAAGGCGGCCAAGAGGGCCGTCGATCTTTCGTTCATTCAATATCGGGAAGGAGCGGTCGACTACACGAGGGTACTCAACACCCAGCAGGCCCTCGTACAGCAGCAGGATCGGCTGACTCAAAGCCGGGGCGCGGTCCCTACCAACCTGATCGCGCTCTACAAGGCTCTGGGCGGTGGATGGCAGATCCGCGTGGGCAGGGAGTATTTGTCCGAGGAAAACCTGCAGGCCATGCGCAAAAGGACGGACTGGGGCAGGCTGCTGCCAGCCACCGATCTTCCCCGCACGCTGGATCCGCCGCCTCCCGCAGACGTCCGGTCTTTGCCGAAACGACCGGACTGGTAGATGGCAGCGGGATCAGGTGGTTTTCTTCTTCCGGTTTGCCAAGAATTCACTGAACCTCTGGATGGTTACGTAGAACACGGGTACGAAAAGGACGGCAAGGAAGGTGGAGGCGATCATGCCTCCAAACACCGCCGTTCCCAACGCCCGTCGGCTGGCGGAACCGGCGCCTTCCGCCGAGACCAGCGGATAGACGCCGAGGATGAAAGCGAACGAGGTCATGAGGATGGGCCTGAAGCGCATGCGCGAGGCATTGACGGCGGCTTCGATGATGTCCTGGCCTTGTGCACGGAGTTCACGCGCGAATTCGACGATCAGGATGGCGTTCTTGCTGGCAAGGGCGATGAGCAGGACGATGCCGATCTGCGTGTAGACGTTGTTGTCCATGGCTCTCAGGGTCACGGCAACAACCGATCCCAGCAGGGCGAGCGGCACCACGAGGATGACCGCTCCCGGGATCGTCCAGCTTTCGTACTGGGCGCACAGCACCAGGTAGACCAGGAGCACGGCAAGACCCAGAATCAGGATCGCCTGCCCGCCCACCTTCTTTTCCTGGTAGGACATCCCCGTCCATTCATATCCCACCGTCCGGGGAAGCTTGCTTGCCGCCATTTGCTCCATCAGCTTGAGAGCCTGGCCCGAACTGTAGCCGGAGGCCGCTTCACCATTGATGGCGGCCGACGGGTAGAGGTTGTAGCGCATGATGACCTGGGGGCCGAGGGTTTCCTCCACGTCGAGGACAGTGCCGAGGGGCACCATGTTTCCATCGTTGTTGCGGACCTCCAGCCGGCCGATATCACTCGGCCTGCTGCGAAAATCCTGGTCGGCCTGCACCCGGACCTGGTATGTCCTTCCGAATTTGTTGAAATCGTTGACATAAGCTGAACCGAGGCTAGCCTGGAGCGTATTGAAGACGCTGTTGAGGGACATATTGAGCGTCTTTACCTTCGTGCGGTCGATATCGGCGTAGAGCTGAGGAATTCCGGCGCGGAACGTGGTATTGAGCGCGGTCAGACCAGTCTGGCGCGATCCGTCATATACCATTTCCTGGGCCAGCTGGCCGAGCTGCATGAGGCCGACTCCTCCCCGGTCCTCGAGCTGCATCTGGAAACCGCCGGCAACACCCAGCCCCTGGATGGACGGGGGCACAAAAACGAAAGCAATGCCTTCCTCGACAGCCGCGAAGTGCCGGCGCAGGTTCTTCAGGATGGCCTCCTGGCTGAGACTCGGGTCCGTGCGTTCCTTCCAGTCTTTGAAGACGATGTAAAAGGCCGCCGCATTGGAAACCACCGTCCCGTCGAGAACCGAATAACCTCCGATAGTGATCCAGTCTTCGATTCCCGGGGTGCCCCCTATGATCTCATTGATCTTGTCCACGGCTTCCCGAGTACGCTCCTGGGATGCCGCATCGGGTAGCTGAACGCTGGCGATCACATATCCCTGGTCTTCGGTGGGCAGAAAACCCGTCGGGAGGGAGTTGAACCAGAAGACGGTCAGTCCGATGAGCACCAGGAAGGTGAGGAGCATGGATGCGCTGTGCCGGACCATCCATGCCACGATGGACGTATACAGCCTCTCGAACCGGTCGTAGACGGCGTTGAAGCCACGAAAGAACAGGTTGCGGTATTCGGGCGCGGGGCGCAGGTACAAAGCGCACTGAGCCGGCTTGAGGGTGACGGCGTTGATGGCGCTGATGAGTGCTGTTGCGGCAATGGTCAGGGCGAACTGGCGATACAACTGTCCCGTGATGCCTCCAAGAAAAGCGGTGGGGAGGAAAACCGCCATGAGGACGAGGGTGATGCCTATGACGGGTCCGATGATTTCCGCCATAGCCTTGATCGTCGCGTCCTTCGGATTCAATCCCCCCTTTTCGATATGATGGGCGGCGTTTTCCACGATGACTATGGCGTCGTCCACCACAATGCCGATAGCCAGGACAAGGCCGAACAGGGTGAGCATGTTGACGGTGAAGCCCAGGGCGGCCATGGCTGCAAAGGCGCCGATGATGGTCACGGGCACCGTTGTGGCGGGAACCAGAACGGCGCGCCAGTCCTGAAGAAAGACCATGATGACGATGAGAACGAGAATGCCTGCTTCGATGAGCGTCTTGTAGACCTCGTCGATGGAGGCTTTCACGAACTTGGTTGTGTCGAAAGGTACATCATAGACAACACCGTCGGGGAAGGACTTCTTCAGCTCCTCCATCCTTGCCCTGACCTTGGTGGCGACATCGAGAGCATTGGCGCCGGGAAGCTGGTAGACACTGATCCCCGCGGAGGGAGTCCCCTTTTTCTGAAAGAACTGGTCGTAGACCTGTCCGCCCAGTTCCGTACGGGCCACGTCCCTCACCCGGGTGATGCGGCTTCCCAACTGCTCATCGGGGGTGGTCTTGATGATGATGTTCTCGAACTGCTCCACGTCACTCAGGCGTCCGAGGGTGGTTATCGTATATTGAAAATTCTGGCCCTTCGCCATGGGAGGCTGTCCGATCTGCCCGGCGGCCACCTGCACGTTCTGTTCCTGGATGGCACTGACGACGTCCTGGGTGGTCATGTTGAGCGCCTTGAGTTTCTCCGGGTCCAGCCAAAGCCGCATACTGTAATTGGCGCTTCCCACGACATTGACGCTGCCGACACCGTCGATGCGGCTGAGTTCGTCGCGGATGTTGAGGGTGGCGTAGTTGCTCAGGTACAGATCGTCGTGAGAACCGTCGGGGGAACTGAGAGTGACGAAAAGGATGATATTGGTGGACTGTTTCTGGATCGTGACTCCCTGCCTTTTCACTTCGTCGGGAAGCAGGGGTTCCGCGATGGCGACGCGGTTCTGGACAAGAACCTGCGCCATGTCGAGGTCGGTGCCCACGTCGAAGGTGACGGTCAGGTCGTAGGATCCGTCGTTTGCCGACGTGGAGGACATATAGAGCATCCTCTCGACACCGTTCACCTGCTGTTCGATGGGGGCGGCAACGGTGTCGGAAACCACCTGCGCGTTGGCCCCCGGGTAGTTCGTCGTGACCTTGACCGTGGGAGGAGTGATCTGGGGATACTGTTCGACGGGCAGAGCAAGCAGGGCCACCGCACCGAAAATGATGGTCACTATGGCGATCACGTTGGCGAAGATGGGACGTTCGATGAAGAAACGGGATAACATGGCAGGACTCCCTTCGGATCAAGGTTTGGCAGGAGCGCCTGCTGGTTTGTTCCGCACCGGGTTCGGCTGGCTCTGCACTGCGGCGGGAGCCCCCTGTTCGGCCTGAATCGGGTTCACCTTGGCTCCCGGCCTGGCTCGCTGAATCCCGTTCACGACGACCCACTCGTCGGCTTTCAGCCCCTCCTCGATCACCCGCATGCCGTTGACCAGAGGTCCTGTCTTGACAGGTCTGTATTCCACGACATGGTCCTGGTTGACCACCAGCAGGTACTTCCCCTGTTGATCGGCACCCAAAGCACGGTCGGTGACGAGCAGGGCATCGCGGACGAGTCCGATGGGAAGGCGAAGTCGAACAAAGAGGCCGGGAAGAAGAACATAAGGATCAGGGTTCGGAAATATGCCGCGCATGAGTATGGTTCCCGTGCTCGGATCCACTCCGAGGTCCGCAAAATCGAGAGTACCCTTGTGAGGATAGCCGGATTCGTTGGACAGGCCGAGTTCAACGGGTATCAGTTCCGGCCGGTACTCGTCTTTAATTTTTCCTTCTTCGCGCTGCATTTTCATAATTCTCAGCAGTTCGCGCTCGCTGATCGTGAAGAAGGCATAGATGGGATCGTAATCCTTGATGGTTGA
>JABUEY010000008.1 GCA_013314815.1 Syntrophobacteraceae bacterium | reverse complement strand
GAAAGCCTTTTTCCACAGGAGCAGGAGCCGGTCAAATCGGAACCCGCCCCCATGCCATCTGTTCAGCGTCCGCCACAGGTTCGCATCGGGTTCTTCGACCTCGAAACACAGCGACTGGCCGGAGAAGTAGGCGGTTGGCAAAACAGGCACCTCATGCGCGTTTCTCTCGCCGTCCTGCATGAAGCCGGATCAGAGACCTTCGAGGTATTCAGGGAAGAGGACGTACCACGGCTTATCAGGAAGCTGCACGAACTGGACCTGGTTGTCGGATTCAACGTCGAACAGTTCGACTATGGAGTTCTCAAAGCCTACACGGCACAGGATTTGACCAGCCTGCCCACCTTCGACATGCTCAAGGCCATCAACGAAACCCTGGGTTTCAGGTTGAGCCTCGGCCACCTCGCCGAAAAGACACTCGGCAAATCAAAAACCTCCGACGGCATCCAGGCCGTCCAGTGGTTCAGGGAAGGCCGATGGGATCTGCTTGCCGAATACTGCAAAATGGATGTTCAAATCACGAGGGACCTCTTTTTCCACGCCCTGGGAAAAGGCTTCCTGCTCTATGGCGACCGGAGAGGACGTGTTCTTCGGGTGCGCACGCCATGGTCCCTGGAAGAGTTGGTTGCTTCCTCAAAACCCGGACGCAGCTAGAATACGCCGAATCCCGGTCCGGTGTGAGACGGGAAAGATTTCGGATGCCGGCGGAGATCGGGCAGGATCTTTCTTGCAAATTATCCTCACTCGTCTAGAATAGAACATCATTGTGCCTTGTTGAGCATGGAATGAGGTCGGCCCGGGGAAGGCCGGCGTTCGAAAAGGGCAAAACATCCGAAAGGGTGGGGCGCAAAGCTTCCGGCCTAAGTTCCCTGAAAGGGAATAGGGTTGCAGGGCTGCCGGGCGTATACAGCATGCAGGTCAGGCTGTGCTTCGCAAGAGGGATTTCGAAGGTACGAGAGGGAAGAAGTTGCAGGCATCATCATGGCCCTGCTCACGGAGGATTCCCGTTTTATCCGTTGCCATGCTCCCGTTTTACTTTTCAACGTTCTTTCACTCCCCGAACGGTTGCACCAGCATCGTTTCATTCAGAACCGCAGGGCGGCCGAAAGCCGGCTCTCTCCCATGTTTCACGCTGGAAAAGATACCTGAGTGACCGTATACGTGTTCGTCTTCCAGGGAAGCGAACAACCGGTGGAAGTGCGTCTCGTGGGTTCTACACCCGGAACATTCACACTGCACTGGGACGCTGTGCAGTGTGACAAAACCGGCTTGCCGTTTCTGTGTCGAGTCGAAATTGGGAGGCAAGAACGAGAATGAAGACCTTAAACCGTGCCAGGGATATCTACCGAGTCCCCTCGCTGCCGATCGTGCGCGGCCCGGTGTTTTTCCCCAGGCTCACAGGTCCGCAGGAATCCTGGTTCGCGCTCTACGTTCAGGTCAAACACGAGAAGGAAGTCGCAAAAAGGCTCGAAATGAAATCCGTTACCTGCTTTCTGCCCCTGGTGGAATCCTGGAGCAAGAGGCAGGACCGGAGGAAGAAGATCCATCTGCCGCTGTTTCCCGGCTACGTTTTTGTCCATGCCGTTCTCGACAATTACACCAGCGTGAATGTTTTGAAGACCCCCGGGGCCCTCACCCTCATCAGGAACTCCGAAGGCCCGCTTCCGATCCCTTCCTTTCAGATTGAAAACCTCAAGACCCTGCTGGACTCCCGGCTGCCGCTCAACCCTCATTCCTTCCTCAGAGAAGGCGACTGGGTAAGGGTCATCCACGGACCGCTGGACGGCTGCACCGGCATACTGATCCGCCAGTATCCCAGAAAAGGAAGGCTTGTGGTCAGTGTGAACACCATTCAGCAGGCTGTCAGCGTGGAACTGGATGTCGAGGACGTCGAATCCATCCCTCCCCCGTGTTCGAACATTGCGCAATTCTGATGCCGGACCGTTCGTTCCGTCGTATCCGCCGGGGAAGCCAGGCGGTGCCCGAATGTCACCGCCTCGCCCGCGATGTGTGCCGGCCCGAAAAGAGATGCACCGTGACCGAGGCATCCCTGTCGAATCCTTCCACGTGCTGGGGAACGACTACATAGCCGTCGGCCTGCACGAGAGTACTGATCATGGCCGATTTCCCGAAAACGGGAGTGGCGGTCGGAAGGCCTTCGGACATGGAAAGCACAACCGGTACGTAATCGGCGCGCCCGTGGACCGAAGGAAGCCGGCAGCTCAGCACTGCAGTGCGGGTATTGCCGTCTCCTCCGCTGATTTCTTCAGGAGATATTCCCTGCAGTCGGCGCAAAGAAGGCAGGACAAAAGCGCTGCAGATCATCATGGCGGATACCGGCTGCCCGGGCAGCCCCCAGAAAATCTTTCCTCCGGTTCGCCCGAGAATGGTGGGTTTGCCCGGCCGGACCGCCACTCCATGGACCAGCAGCTCGGCCTCGGGCAGGCAGTTCAGAACCTCGATGGTCAAATCTTTGGCCCCGACGGAACTGCCGCCGGACAGGATCAGCATGTCGTGTTCAAAGAGTATCTTGCGGCAGACGGAAGAGAGCACATCGAGGCTGTCGGTAAGCACCGCTCTGTACCCCACCCGGGCTCCTTCCTCGACGACCAGGGACACGAGGCTCGTGCTGTTGATGTCCCTTATTTTTCCAGGAGGCACAGGTTTGGTCGAAATCGGCACGACCTCATCGCCTGTGGACAGGATCGCCACGCGAGGGCGCCGATACACTTTGACCGTTTCCACCCCCAGTGCCGCCAAGCCTCCCAAGTCCTGGGGGCGCAGAATCCACCCCGAAGGAAACAATACCTGGCCGAGCGATATGTCTTCACCTTCCCAAAGCACGTTCTCTCCCGGTGCCACGGGTTTTACCACCTCGATGGTCGTTTCATCCAGCGCGACAACATGCTCGACCATGACCACGGCGTCGGCTCCGACGGGGAGCATGCCTCCCGTGGGTACGGCCACGGCCTTTCCCCGATCCACTGAGAGCCCTGCGGGCCGCCCCATGTACACCTCACCGGCGACAAGGAGGAGCGCGGGCAGTGTTTCCGATGCGCCGAAGGTGTCCCGTGCCCTGACGGCATAACCGTCCATGGTTGCCCGCGCAAAGTGCGGAACGGCCTCGGGCGCAGTGAAAGATTCCGCCAGGACCCGGCCGGCCGCCTCATCCAGTTGCACTTCCTCCCAGGACAAAGGTTGGATCTGCCTGATGATGGAAAACACTTCTTCCGCTGTCCTGACTCTGAGAAATTCGGCCATGGATAAATCCTGCAGAAACATTTGGAGTTCAATTCAAGGGAACGGTCATTCCTTTCATAGCCCATCCTCCTCTTAAAATCCAGAGAGAGAAAAGAGTGAGTTTCCGTTTGATCTCTAGTATAAGAAAACGTCTGTGTACAACGGCTTTTAAAAAGCAAGGTTCATCTCCAGGAGGATATCGACAGGTGGGCACTCAAGCGGGGAAGTTTGTACTGCGTTCAAAAATCTGGATAGCAGACGAAAACGGAAAAGTCGTGTTTGGGGCGGGGCGACTGCGCATCCTCAGCGCGGTGGCGGAACACGGGTCGATCCTGGCAGCGTCCAGGGAACTGCACATGAGTTACCGGGCCGTTTGGGGAAAGATCAAGGCCACGGAAGAACGGCTCGGAAGGCCCCTTCTCTATAAGAAAACAGGGGGAGTACAGGGGGGTGGGTCGGAACTCACCCCCCTGGGTGAGGCTCTCGTGGAACGATTTCGGCATCTGCAGACTTTGACCGAAACAGCGGCTGATACCCTTTTCAGGGATCTGTTTCAAGAAGAACTCGAGGATTAGACATCCTTAAAGGTCGCCTTGGCTATCTTGCCCAGTTCTCCCAGGTTCTCCACAACCGTGATACCGGCTTCACGCATTGCCTTGATCTTGCCTTGAGCCGTTCCGCTCGATCCGCTGATGATGGCTCCCGCATGACCCATTCGGCGTCCTGGAGGTGCGGTAAGACCCGCGATGAATCCGATTACGGGCTTCGTGACATTCTTCTTGACGAAGTCCGCGGCATCTTCTTCTGCGGAACCACCGATTTCACCTACCATAATGATGGCTTTCGTTTCAGGGTCAGCCTGGAAAGCCGAGAGGCAATCGATGAAATTCGTGCCGTTCACAGGGTCGCCACCGATTCCCACGCAGGTGCTCTGGCCGATTCCCACACCCGTCAACTGATGAACGACTTCGTAGGTGAGAGTCCCGGAGCGGGATACAACGCCGACGGAGCCCGGCTTGTGAATGGGGCCTGGCTGAATGCCTATCTTGCACTGGCCGGGAGTAATAATGCCCGGGCAGTTGGGGCCGATCAGGCGGCTCTTGCTGGTGCGCAGATAAGTCTTCACCTTCATCATATCCAATACGGGAATACCCTCGGTAATGGCAACAATGATGGCGACTCCGGCGTCGATGGCTTCCAGGATGGCATCCGCGCAGAAAGGCGGAGGAACGAAAACCATTGCGGCATTGGCGCCTGTTTCCTTGACGGCCTTGTAAACCGTATTGAAAACGGGAATGCCTTCAACAGACTGTCCGCCTTTACCCGGTGTGACACCCGCGACCACGTTCGTGCCGTACGCCTTGCACGCGAGGGTATGAAACTGGCCTTCACGGCCCGTGATGCCCTGAACCAATAATCTCGTGTTTCGATCCACCCAAATGCTCATGATTTCCCCCTTCTATCCTTTTACAATTGCAGCGACTTTTTGGGCGGCATCTGTAAGGTCTTTTGCCGTAATCAGGTTAAGCCCGGATGCCTCAAGGATTTGTCGACCCTTGTCCACGTTCGTCCCTTCCATGCGGATCACGACGGGGACCTTAACGTCCACTTTCTTGGCCGCTTCGACAACACCCTCGGCCAGAATATCGCAACGGAGGATACCGCCGAAGATATTGATGAACACACCCTTCACGGCCGGGTCGCTCAAGATGATCCGGAATCCGTTTTCCACCTGCTGCGCATTGGCGCCGCCGCCCACGTCCAGGAAGTTGGCGGGGGAAGCTCCTGCCTGCTGAATGATATCCATCGTGGCCATGGCCAGACCGGCACCGTTCACCATGTTCCCAACGCTTCCGCCGGGCATCTTGATGTAGTTGAGATCGTACTTGGATGCCTCCACCTCGAAAGGATCTTCCTCATCCAGGTCGCGATATTCCTGGATGTCTTTGTGGCGGAACAGCGCATTGTCGTCGAAATTCACCTTGGCGTCCAGGGCGATGACTCGCTTGTCCGAGGTAATGACCAGAGGGTTGATTTCCAGAAGGGAGCAGTCATATTCTACGAACAGCTTGAAGAGCTTGTTCAGCATCGGGATGAACTGCTTCACCACTTCCGGTTCCATGTTCAGCCCGTAGGCCATCTCGCGGGCCTGATAGCCCTGGAATCCCAGCAGCGGATCCACGTTGACCTTGATGATCTTCTCCGGTGTCTTGGCCGCTACTTCCTCGATATCCATACCGCCGGCTTCGCTTCCCATTACGATAATGGTGGCCGTGGCACGGTCCGGGAGCATACTCAAATAGAGTTCTTTTTCAATGGGCAGCCCTTCTTCAACCAGGAGCTTCTTGACCAGCCTCCCCTCGGGACCCGTCTGATGGGTCACCAGGGTCATGCCCAGAATACTCGATGCGTACTGGTCTACCTCGGCCGCATTCTTGGCCAGCTTGACCCCGCCTCCCTTGCCGCGCCCACCCGCGTGGATCTGGGCTTTTACCACTACCGGAAATACTCCCAATTCGGCGGCAATGGCCTTTGCTTCGTCAACGCTGAAAGCCGCTTTCCCACGAGGAATAGGGACTCCGTACTTCTTGAACAACTCTTTCGCTTGAAACTCGTGAATTTTCATTTTTCTCCTCGCTATCCCCGAAACAACTCCACCTGTGCAGAACTTGACTCACCAACGAGAGCCCTCATCCTAAAAATCACTTGCTTCTCCGGAACACCACTATTCCTAGATGAAAGATCTCACAATGTCAAACGTTGTTTGTAACGTTTTGAACAAACCGGAAACACTTCACCCGGCGCGCTTCCCCTCTGTATCATGAAACCAGCGACATCTTGAGAAATGTTGCACACTATAAATGCAACATCCTCTTCATTTCAACCCTTTTTTCATCGGCTCATTCTTCATCCCCTCCTACCTTTTCCCTACAACCCTCTTTGGCACCATCGGCTGAAAAATCAATGGGTATCTCGGTCATGATGTGGTAAACATCCATTCGAACAGCATCATCATGGATAACAGGGAGTCGAACTTATGGAATACGAACCCGTCATCGGCCTGGAGATTCATGCTCAACTCCTCACCAGGAGCAAGATTTTCTGCGGGTGTTCCACGACCTTCGGTGCCGGACCCAACACTCACACCTGCCCCGTGTGCCTCGGAATGCCCGGCGTCCTTCCGGTGCTCAACCGCAGCGTCGTGGAATTCACCATGAAAATGGCCCTGGCCACCCACTGTACCATTGCTCCCCGCAGTGAATTCGCGCGCAAGAATTACTTTTATCCGGACCTGCCCAAAGGTTACCAGATTTCCCAGTACGAACTTCCTCTCGCCCGGAACGGCTGGGTGGACATCGAAACGGAAAAGGGGACCAAACGAATCCGCATTCACCGGATTCACGTGGAAGAAGACGCGGGCAAACTGATTCACGACGAGCATCGGTCCACGAGCTATGTCGATTTTAACCGCACCGGTGTTCCCCTCATGGAGATCGTGACCGAACCCGACCTGCATTCCTCAGAAGACGCCGCCACGTTTCTGAGAGCACTCCGTGAAATACTGCGCTACCTGGATATTTGTGACGGCAACATGGAAGAAGGGAGCCTCAGGTGCGACGCCAACATATCCCTGCGTCCCGCCGGCACCAGCGGTCTCGGAGTCAAAACAGAACTGAAGAACATGAATTCTTTCAAGAACGTTCAGAAGGCGCTTGATTTTGAGATCAGGAGGCAGAGGGCACTCCTCGAAACAAATGAACCCGTAGTGCAGGAAACCCGACTCTGGGATACCGGCCGCAGTGTGACGCTCAGCATGCGGGGCAAGGAAGAAGCTCACGATTACCGCTATTTTCCGGACCCGGACCTGGTGCCCGTCGAGGTGGATCAGGCATGGATCGACGAGGTGCGCGCCTCGCTTCCCGAACTTCCCGAGGCCAGAAGAGAACGTTTTCTGAAGGACTACGGGCTTCCAGCCTATGACGCCCAGGTGCTTACATCATCCAAGGCGCTTGCCAACTATTTCGAGACTGTTGTGCAGGCGTTTCCCCAGCCCAAAATCGTGAGCAACTGGATCATGTCGGAACTGCTCCGGGAACTGAACCGCAACGACGGCGAGATCGAGCGGTGCCCTGTTGCTCCCGGGAGCATGGTCGAGCTTTTGCACCTCCTGGACACCGGGGTTGTGAGCGGGAAAATCGCCAAGGCGGTGTTCGAGGAGATGTACGCCACGGGTCGAGGAGCCAGGGAGATCGTCGAGGCGAAAGGGCTCACCCAGGTCAGGGACGAGGGAACCATCGAGGCGATCATCGATGAGGTGCTGGCTGAAAACCCGAAAGAGGTCGAACTCTACAGGGGCGGCAGGGAAAAACTGTTCGGGTTCTTTGTCGGCCAGGTCATGCGTAAGTCGAAGGGCAAAGCCAACCCCGGGCTGGTCAACGAAGCCCTGCGAAAGAAACTGGAATAGACTCGAAGACCCGGACCGATTCTGCAAAATCGAGTTATTGCAAGGAGTCACACGCATATGTCGGAACAGAGATGGTTACCTCCTATCTACTGGGACGGAGACGCGGTCGCCATTGTCGACCAGCGAGTGCTGCCGCACAAGGAAAAGACCCTTCGATGCACGAGTCCTCGGCAGGTGGTGACGGCCATCAAAAATATGGCCATCCGAGGTGCTCCCGCGGTGGGGATCGCCGGTGCCATGGCCCTGTCTCTTGGCGCCTCCTCCATGAAGGCTGCTGACACGCAGACTTTCAAGCGCAAGTTTGTCCGCCTGTGCCGCCAGGTGAGGACGGCGAGACCCACAGGTAACAACCTGGGCTGGGCTGTCGAGAAGGTATATTCCGTGGTGGTGGAAAACCCGGGAGCCGATGTTCCGGAACTCATCGAACTGATCCGCAGGAGGGTTGACGAGATTCTTGCCGAGGACGTCGCGGCCAACGTGGCCATCGGGAATCACGGGAAGGAAGTCATTCCATGCGGTGCCCGCGTGCTCACGTACTGCAACGCGGGGGCTCTCGCCACCGGCGACTATGGTACCGCGGTGGGAGTCATCCGTGCCGCCTTCGCCGCGGACCCCTCGGTTCAGGTCTACGCCTGCGAAACCCGCCCCTTTCTGCAGGGAGCGAGGCTCACAGCTTATGAACTGGCGCAG
This sequence comes from Syntrophobacteraceae bacterium, assembly GCA_013314815.1. Lineage (GTDB taxonomy): Bacteria > Desulfobacterota > Syntrophobacteria > Syntrophobacterales > Syntrophobacteraceae > JABUEY01. Next base: position 46,047 of record JABUEY010000008.1, on the reverse strand, counting down.
GCCGGCATCCCCGTTACTGTCATTACGGACAATTCGGTGGGAAGCCTCATGAAACAGGGTGCGATCGACGTGGTGGTCGTCGGTGCTGACCGCATCGCCGCCAACGGGGACACAGCCAACAAGATCGGAACCTACACCGTGGCCGTCCTGGCCAGGACACACGATATACCGTTCTATGTCGCCGCTCCGAGGTCTACCATCGATCCCACTCTCCCCGACGGCGACGGAATTCCCATCGAACAGCGAGACCCGAAGGAGGTGACCCACTTCCACGGACGACCTGTGACCCCCGCGGACGTTCCGGCTCTGAACCCCGCTTTCGACGTCACACCTCATCGTTATATAACGGGCATTATCACCGAAGTGGGCATTCTGAAAAAACCCTTCGGCAAGGCCGTCAGGAAGGCCATGGAACTCTAGGAATCCCGGTCTGCCGCCCGGGATTGATGAGACCCGGTCAAGACAGGATCCGCCCGAACAACCGGCATCCTCTTCAAGGGCCGGAAGCCATTCCCAACACCTCACGACCCCAGTCCGCCAGGTTGCGGAACGGCCCGTGAAATCCCTGCCGACCCTCGAATTCACCTGTGCCCCCATCCACCGCGACAAACGGCACACCGGCATGTTCGGCCGCCGCCAGGTCCCCTTTCCCGTCTCCCATAAAAAGGCACCGGTCGGCCTCGAATCCGAATTCGGTGAGCAGTCTCACCAGCGACTCGGACTTGGGCCAGTCGCCTCCTCCACGTATGATATCGAGAAGAGGATCGAGACGACGCGCTGCGAGAGTCTCCCGCAGTTCGGCGAGAGGAGTGTTGGAAAGGGCGACTCGAATCTTTTCCAGTTCACCGAGTCGCGCCAGGACCTCTGTGCACCCCGGGATCAAAGGAGCCCGGGCCATGGATTCCCGCGACAGTCTCTTGAACCGCTCCCAGCGCATTTCGAATTCACCCCCCTCGAACGGCCTTCTCATTACCCGCTCCTGGATAATGCGGATCTTGCTGCCCCGGTCGATGCCGGTGAGTTCGAGATAGAGTTCCTCGATGAGGTGCAGCGTGGCGGGATCGTCCGTGAAAGACCGGGCCATGGCCCGGGCATTGGCCCGATTGGAATCGATGAGAACGCCGTTCACATCGAAGATACATACCTTGATCGTCGAAAGATTCATGGGCAGGCCTCACAGGGTATTGCGTCTGTTTTTTCGGCAGCCCTTTCCGGGCACGCCAGGGCTCCTGAACATTGGGAAGTTTCCGGAAGATTCCATCCCTCATGGGAAACGGCCATCGAAAGGCGAAAACCTATTCACGGAAAAGGATTTCCACCATGTCGTGCAAGGAACGGACCCCCATGCATTCCACTCCGGGTTCGCGCGGGATCTGGTCCACGTTGCTGTGAGGCAGAATGCATCTCTTAAAGCCCAGTTTGAATGCTTCCGCGGCCCGCGTGGCGCTGTGCCCCACTCCTCGAACCTCCCCCGCCAACCCCACCTCGCCCCAAACCACGATGTCCAGCGGGACGGGCCGATCCAGGTAGGTGCTGACGAGGGCGGTCGTCATGGCAAGGTCGGCCGCGGGCTCAAACAGGCGGACTCCCCCCGCTATGTTCACAAAGACATCCTGTTGAGCGAAATTGAATCCCGCCTTCTTTTCGAGAACAGCCAGGAGCAAGGACAGGCGGTTGCTGTCCACCCCCATGCTGGTGCGCCTGGGTTGAGTCCAGCCTGTCGAGCTTGCCAGTGCCTGCACTTCTACGAGCAGAGGCCGGGTGCCTTCAACGGAGCAGGTCACAACGGAACCGGACACGCCCGTGGGACGCTCGGCAAGAAGGAACTGCGACGGATTGGCAACCTCCTCGAGGCCGGTTTCTTTCATCTCGAATACTCCGACCTCGTTGGTCGACCCGAAGCGGTTCTTGACTGCTCTAAGCAGGCGGAAGGTGTGGGTCCGGTCGCCTTCCAGGTAAAGGACGGTATCCACCAGGTGTTCGAGTGCGCGCGGGCCCGCAATGGCCCCTTCCTTGGTGACGTGTCCGACAATGAATACGCCTGCCCCGGTTTCCTTGGCCGCACGCATGAGCCTCGAAGCACATTCGCGGACCTGGCTGATGGAACCCGGTGCAACGTCAACAAACCGGGTGTGCATGGTCTGGATGGAATCAACGGCGATCACCCGGGGCTGGCTCCTGTCGATCACATCCATCACGGCTTCCAGGGAGGTTTCGGAAAAAATGTGCAGATCCGGAGACGATATCCCGAGGCGCAACGCTCTGGACTTCAGCTGCTGCAGACTTTCCTCCCCCGAAACGTACAGCACCTGCATCCCACCGGACATGCGGGAAAGAGCCTGGAGGAGGAGGGTGGATTTCCCGATGCCGGGATCACCCGCGAGCAGCACGAGGGAGCCTTTGGTGAGCCCGCCTCCCAGTACCCTGTCCCATTCCTTCAATCCAGTACGTATGCGGGGAGCCGCATCGGCCGCAATGTCGTCGATGGAAACCGGCTCTGAAGACAAGGCAGGCGCCTTCCCTTTCCTGCCGGAACCCTTGAGCACCGTCTCTTCGACCAGGCTGTGCCAGCTCTGACATTCCGGACAGCGCCCCAGCCACTTGGGACTCACATATCCGCACTGTTGACAGCGGAAGACGATCCTGTAATCAGCCATGGACTCCTCGCCTCGGTTGTTTTTTCCAGGTTCATTTTATACCATGTTTGTGCGGAGTCGTGGTACATGGTGTTGCCGGGACCCCGAGAGAAAACAGGGTATAGATGAGCCGCGGAAGTATTCCACCTTTTTGCGGCAACTTTCCGGGCGCGCGTTCATGTTTATGAAAAAATGCCGGCAGAACCCGATCTTCTGCGTCCTGTGACGGAGCCGGCCTCGGGATGCTTCGAGCAGAGAAAAGAGCCACCCGGTCATGCCCGGCCGGGTCGAGCACAATGTTCAATTGACAAAGCCGAAAAGATTGTTTTATAGTTTTACACCGTTCCAAAAGAATGAATTCCGAAGATCCGGGTACCTATTTTCTCTTGAGGAGAGGAGTTTTTCTAATGGCAGGGAAGAACATCATCGAGATTTCCGACAATACGTTCGAACAGGAAGTGCTGCAATCCGAATTGCCCGTGCTGGTGGATTTCTGGGCCCCGTGGTGTGGACCCTGCCGTGCGATAGCGCCTGTTATAGAAGAGCTCTCCGGGGATTACGAAAACAAACTCAAAGTGGCCAAATGCAATGTGGATGACAATCCGAAGACTCCGAGCCGGTACGGCATCCGGGCAATCCCAACGCTGATCATCTTCAAGAACGGCAACGTGAGTGAGCAGATTACGGGAGCAGTAGCCAAGTCGCAGATCACGGCCGCCATCGACAAGGCAGTCGGTTGATCCTGGTGCCGACGGACCATACATTCACAATGCTTAGGATACACACCGTTGTGCCCTATCCTGTCCGAGAATCTGCTCTTCCAACATGAAACCGAATGATGTATATGATATCCTGATCATAGGCGGAGGACCGGCAGGGCTGACTGCCGGCCTGTATGCGGCTCGATCGCGCCTGAAGGCTCTCCTGGTCGAGAGGATGGGCTTTGGGGGGCAGTTGCTTACCTACGAGCAGGTGGACAATTATCCGGGGTTTCCTGAAGGAATCAGTGCCTTCGGTCTGTCTGAACTGATCAGCGCCCAGGCGCTGCGATTCGGGCTGGCAACCCGCAGCGGGGAGGTGGTCGGCCTGGAAGTGACGGAACCCGTCAAGACGGTGCATCTCGTGGACGGTGATCTGTATGCCCGGACGGTCATCATTGCGGCCGGGGCATCCCCCAACAAGCTGGGTGTGAAGGGGGAGGTGGAGCTTACCGGCCGGGGGGTATCCTATTGCGCGGTTTGTGACGCGCCGTTTTACCGCGATCAGGATGTGGCCGTGGTGGGCGGCGGAGACACGGCTATCGAAGAAGCGCTCTATCTGACGAAATTCGCCCAGCATGTTTACGTTATTCACAGGCGCGACCGGCTGCGTGCGACACAGGTTATCCAGGAAAGAGCTTCACAGAATGAAAAGATATCGTTTGTCCTGGAGACGGTGGTCACGGAGATTCGAGGGGACGACCAGGGAGTCGTGGGGCTTGACCTTCGAGGCACTCGAAGCGGTGAAGCATCGCAGCTGGCCGTGAGCGGCGCCTTTGTTTTCGTGGGAATTCAGCCCAACACCGGTTTTCTGCCGCCCGAAATTCTGTGCAATAAGGCCGGATTCGTCGTGACGGACCAGGAAATGGCCGCTTCGGTCCCGGGGATCTTTGCCGCGGGGGATGTCAGGGCCAAGGAACTTCGCCAGATCGTAACGGCGGTCGGAGACGGGGCAACCGCCGCGTTCAACGCCGGTCGATATATCGAGAGTCAATTATAAGCAGTTCAATCGTTCAGACAAAGTCAAATCACCGGGGAATTTTCATGCGGATCTCCTCAAATGAAGCAGGAAAGGTCTTCCGCCGGTTGTTTTGCATTCCGTTGGTGATCGTTTTTCTGGTGGCCGGTGGATGTGGAACCAACCTGGCGGAGTTCTATTTTGAAGATCTGTTCGGGAAAGGTCCTTCTTCGACTGTCGACAAGACCGCGGAGCAGCTCGCCGTGGAAGGCATGCAGAAGATGCAGAAGAAAGACTACGGCGACGCGCTGAAAGACTTCCGCAAGTTGAAGGAGAACTATCCCTACAGCAAGTATGCGGCCCTGGCCGAACTGAAAATAGGCGATGCTCTTTTTTATGACAAAAAGTACGGCGAGGCGGCCATAGCCTACGAGGAATTCGCGCGGCTCCATCCCAGGAACGAGGTGATTCCTTACGTGCTTTACCAGGTGGGGATGAGCCACTTCCTGTCTTTCAGCACCCCGGACAGGGATCCCGAGGAAACTCGACTCGCCATGGAAGCCTTCGCACGGGTCATCCAGGGCTACCCGGATTCGGAATATGCGTCGAGAGCCCGTAAGCAGATGTTCGAATGCCAGAAGCGCATCGTGGCCCACGAATACAATGTCGGCAAGTTCTACTACAGGCTGGAAGAATACCACGCGGCAATGCCTCGACTGGAAAAGATACAGAAGGAATACCCCAAGGCTCTGAAGGAGCTGGGATACGAAAAAGACGTCGAAAAGATGCTGGCCAGGTGCGAAAAGGAATGCGCCAAGGGAGAGAAGAAGCCCAGCATATGGGTTCGCCTGGGATTCTAGTATTCCCTTCATCGGTCGATGCGGGTTTTCCCTTTTCCCATCTGCCGCGGAAGTCCCGCGCGGCGATGAACGAGTTCTGTGAGTTGACAAACGGGAGAAATTTCCTGGATGTTTGAAATCTCCCCAAGGGCGGCATTCCGGCCTGCCGGGGACATCTTCGGAAGCACACCGGCGGGCTGTACTTCAGACAGAGATATTTCACAAGAATAAGGCCTCTTTCCCGGCTCCGTGCCTTTTCCCTTCATCCCAGACTCCAAACAAATGAGACGCCTGACAAACACGCACTGAACCCGTCTGAGACAAAGGATTTAATTTAGCAGTTGCACATTAAACATTACGGAGAAAGTGATCATGAATGACGTGACACAGCACACCCCGGATACCTCCCAGAAGGATCCGAGAGACCAGGAAGCGCGGGATCAGCTGCGAAACGAGATGAACCTCGTCGAGCTAAAGAGCAAGAACATCCGGGAACTTATGGCCGTCGCAAAAGCCTTGAACATCGAAGGGGCAAGTTCCATGCGCAAGCAGGAACTGATCTTCGCCGTCCTCCAGGCGCAGGCTGAAATGAGCGGCCTGATCTACGGCGAGGGAGTGCTCGAGATTCTTCCCGACGGATTCGGTTTTCTGAGAAGCCAGAACTACAATTATCTGCCCGGTCCCGATGACATTTACGTGTCGCCATCCCAGATCCGCAGGTTCAACCTGCGCACGGGCGACAGCATCTCCGGCCAGATCAGGCCTCCAAAGGACAACGAACGCTACTTCGCCCTGCTCAAGGTGGAAGCGGTCAACTTTGAAGACCCCGATATGGCTCGGGACAAGATTCTCTTCGACAACCTCACGCCCCTTTACCCGGACCGGCGCATTCGACTCGAAACCCTGTCCGACAATCTGTCCACCAGGGTCATGGACCTTCTCACCCCCATCGGTTTCGGACAGCGCGGACTGATCGTCGCCCAACCTCGAACCGGCAAGACCATGCTTCTCCAGAATATCGCCAATGCCGTCACGGTCAATCATCGAGAAGCCTACCTCATCGTCCTGCTCATCGACGAACGCCCCGAGGAAGTCACGGACATGCAGCGAAATGTCCGCGCCGAGGTGGTCAGTTCCACCTTCGATGAACCTCCCCAACGGCACGTGCAGGTCGCGGAGATGGTGAGCGAGAAGGCCAAGCGCCTTGTGGAACACAAACGCGACGTGGTGATTCTCCTGGACAGCATTACGCGTCTCGCACGAGCCTACAACAGCGTGGTTCCACCGAGCGGCAAGATCCTTTCGGGAGGCCTCGATTCCAATGCGCTTCATCGGCCCAAGCGATTCTTCGGAGCGGCTCGAAACGTCGAGCAGGGCGGAAGTCTCACCATCATCGCCACAGCGCTTATCGATACGGGCAGCCGAATGGACGAGGTCATCTTCGAGGAATTCAAGGGCACCGGCAACATGGAAATCGTGCTCGACCGCAAGCTGGCCGACCGCAGAATATTCCCGGCCATCGATATCAACAAGTCGGGAACCCGCAAGGAAGAACTGCTGCTTCCGCCGGAAGATCTCAATCGCATCTGGATCCTGCGCAAGCTGCTGTCTCCCTTGAACCCGATAGATGCCATGGAGTTTCTGCTCGATAAGATGCAGGGGACAAAAAACAACCCGGAATTCCTTGCCTCAATGAACCGTTGAGACACCCCGGAAGCCCGGGAGAACTTCTCAAATTAGCGAAAAAGCGGGAGTCGGACAATAACGTATTGAAATATTTCCTAATCGTTTTATAATAAATAATTTGATAAAGCTTATCGACAAAAGGAGGATGATCGAACATGAAAGCGGATATTCACCCTGTGTACCATGAGACCGTGATCAGATGTGCTTGTGGAAGCGAAATTCCCACCGGGTCCACCAAGAAGGAAATACGAGTGGAAATCTGTTCCAAGTGCCACCCGTTTTACACCGGCAAACAGAAGCTGGTGGATTCCGCGGGACGCATCGAACGATTCCTCAGGAAGTATGAAAAGTATCAGAAGACGGAAAACAAGGGAGCAGAGGAATAGGGGAGAGGGAAGTGTCGGCCTGGGGCACATTCGATGCGGGGAGCCGAATTGCCGGCGATTCGTTCTCTTCGGTGCCCGGCTTGTTTTTTCTTCACCTGTCAGAGTCTTCGACGGACCAGAGTCTGGACTATGTTTGAGCGTTTAGAAAGCGTTGTGCAGAAATTCCGCAAGCTGGAGGAGGATCTCAGCAATCCCGACCTGCTCGCCAACCAGGAGGAATATCGGAAGGTGGCCAGGGAACACGCGGATCTCGCCTCCATTGTGGAAGCTTATGCCGGTTACAAGAGCGTGCAGGAGCAGATTCGGGACAACCAGGAGCTTCTTGACCTGGAAGATGACGCAGACATGCGTGAACTCATCCGCCAGGAAGTAACCGACCTGAAGAAACGGCTGGAATCGCTCGAAACCGAACTCAAGGGCATGCTCGCTCCCAGGGACCCCAACGACGACAAGAACGTGATTCTCGAGATCCGGGCCGGGACGGGCGGTGACGAGGCCGCTCTTTTTGTTGCGGATCTTTTTCGCATGTATACGAGGTATGCCGAGATGCGCCGATGGAAGGTCGAGATCCTGGATACTCACCCCACTGGCATCGGAGGATTCAAGGAAATCATTGCCGCCATCAATGGAAAGGGCGCCTTCAGCAGGCTCAAGTATGAGCGTGGAGTCCACCGGGTACAACGTGTGCCCGTTACGGAGAGCCAGGGGCGCATTCACACTTCCGCGGTCACGGTGGCGGTGCTTCCGGAAGCGGAGGAAGTGGACGTTTACATCGATCCCAATGATATCCGGGTGGACGTTTTCCGTTCCTCTGGACCGGGAGGGCAGAGCGTCAACACCACGGATTCGGCCGTGCGCATCACGCACATCCCTTCGGGGCTTGTCGTCATCTGTCAGGACGAAAAATCTCAACACAAGAACAAGGCCAAGGCACTCAAGGTGCTTCGCGCCCGGTTGCTGGACCAGATGCAGAGCGAACAGGAAGCCAGGATTGCCCAGGACCGCAAGAGCCAGGTGGGATCGGGAGACCGGAGCGAACGCATACGAACCTACAATTTTCCCCAGAACCGCGTTTCCGACCATCGCATCAATCTGACTCTCTACAAGCTGGACGGTATCCTCACCGGAATGCTCGACGAGATCATCGATCCGCTGGCGGCGCACTTCCAGGCAGAAGCGCTCAAACAATCCTGATATCGAAACACGAGGCGCACGACCAGGTCGGCGCGAGGAATCGAGGATGGAAGAAACATGGACCATCCTGAAAGTCATTCAGTGGACAACGGACTACTTCCGGCGCAGGGGAATCGACCAGCCTCGGTCCAATGCCGAAGTGCTGCTTGCCCACGTCCTTGGCACCGCCCGTCTCAAGCTTTACCTCCACCATGACCAGCCGCTTACCCCTCAGGAGCTCGCTCTCTACCGGGATATCATCCGGCGCAGGGCGGCCTTTGAGCCCACGCAGTACATCACGGGCAGGCAGGAATTCTGGTCGCTGGAATTCGAAGTCACCTCGTCGGTGCTGATTCCAAGGCCTGAGACCGAGTTGCTCGTGGAAAAGGCTGTGGAGTTCCTGGACGGCCGGCCGGGAAGGCTGCTCGACCTGGGAACGGGGTCGGGGGCCGTAGCCGTTTCCATTGCCAGGGAGTGCCCGGGCGTCTCGATCGTGGCTTCCGATGCGTCCATTGAAGCCCTGGCCGTGGCCAGGCGCAACGCCGTCCGCCACGGAACCGAAGACCGGATCTTCTTTGTGGCCTCGGACCTGTTCAGTGCTTTTACCCCTTCAAAGCCTCCTTTCGATCTTGTGGTCTCCAATCCCCCTTACATCGGGGACGTGGAATTCGCCGAACTCGCCCCCGAAGTCCGGAGGTATGAACCCGAGGCGGCTCTCAGGGGAGGCGGGCAGGATGGTCTTGACATCATCCGCAGAATACTGGATGAAGTTCATCTGTACTTGAAGCCCGGCGGACCACTCCTCGTGGAAATCGGCTTCGGGCAGGCCGAGATCCTTGAGGCGGAGCTGTCCGGCTATTCTCGGATTGAATCTCGCGGCTTTACGAAGGACTATTCCGGGATTCCACGAGTCCTGCATTGCAGCATAAGAAGGTGAAACATGGATAAGCTCGTGATCGAGGGCGGCATGCCCCTCGAGGGGGAAGTACGGATCAGCGGCGCCAAGAATGCAACGCTGCCGCTCATGGCTTCGACCCTGCTTGCCGCCGGAACACATGTCATCGAAAACGCCCCACGGCTGAGAGACATCCGGACCATGCGGAACCTGCTCGGACACATGGGAGCCTCCTGCGAACACAACGATGTGCTCGTGATCGACACATCGGACATACACACCCTCGAAGCCCCCTACGACCTGGTCAAGACGATGCGTGCATCCGTGCTGGTGCTTGGCCCGATGGTGGCCCGTTACAGGCGTGCCAGGGTTTCTCTGCCGGGAGGCTGTGCCATCGGTGCACGCCCCATCAATCTTCATCTCAAGGGCCTCGAACAGATGGGGGTGGACATCGATCTCGAGCACGGATATGTAATCGCCCGGGCAGGGCGTCTGAAGGGAGCATGCATCAGCTTTGACCTGGTGACGGTGACCGGTACCGAGAACCTCATGATGGCGGCCACGCTGGCAGAAGGTATCACCGTTCTCAAAAATGCCGCCCGCGAGCCCGAGGTGGTGGCGCTGGCCGAGTACCTTTGCTCCATGGGCGCGCGAATCGAAGGTGCCGGAACATCTGAAATCACCATCGAAGGGGTGAAGGATCTTTCGCCTGGCCGTGTATCGGTCATTCCGGACCGCATCGAGGCCGGCACTTATCTGGTGGCGGCGGGTATCACGGGAGGCCATTTGAAGCTCACCTCGTGCAGGCCGGACCACCTGGAGGCGGTCATCAACAAGCTGCACATGGCGGGGCTTCCCATCGAGGCCGGCGAGGGCACACTGGAGGTTCAAAGAACGGACAGAATCCGGAGCGTCAATGTAAAGACCTGGCCTTTCCCTGCCTTCCCGACGGACATGCAGGCCCAGTTTATGGCGCTGATGGCCTTGAGCGACGGAGTCAGCCTCATTACGGAACAGATCTTCGAGAATCGGTTCATGCACGTGCTCGAACTGAAGCGCCTGGGAGCGGACATCGAGCTGGAAGGAAGAAGTGCCGTGGTTCGTGGAGTCAGGAAGCTTTCGGGGGCTCCCGTCATGGCGACGGATCTCAGGGCTTCCGCCTCACTTGTGCTTGGAGGCCTGGCTGCGCATGGGATCACCGAGATCAGCCGGATATATCACCTCGACCGGGGCTACGAAGCCATGGAAAAGAAGCTTTCAGCCGTGGGAGCCCGGATATGGCGGGAGGGCAACGGAGCCTGAAAGAAACGGTGGCAGCAGGCTGAGGGCTGAAAGGGCTTTTGCCAGGCGGCCAGGGATCGCGTTTTCCCCTCGATGAAGACAAGTCCGTCAACCACGAGCTTTCGCCATGCCGCGTCTCCTGTTGTGGCTCACAGTCGCTTTTGCCACAGGAACCGCCCTGGGGCGATCCTGGCCGGCTGATCTGCCCGAAAGCTGCATCTGCGCGGTGTCCTTTCTCCTGACGACCTGCCTTATCGCCGGCCTGCACGAAAAGATGTCCTTCTTCCGCCGGCCCTTTTTTGTTCTGACGGTTTTTTTCGTTCTGGGAACATGGGCCGGAAGGTCGACAGTCCCTCTTGCTCCATCCGGAAGCACTCTTTATCCCTTCATGGATCGGGGACGCCCCCTGCTCGTTGGAGAAGTGGCCTCCCCGCCGGATTTCACCTCGGACAGGATCCGGATCCCCGTTCAAGTGAAGAGCATTCTTGACGAACACCGAGCTTTCCCCGCCGAGGGCGGAGTGCTGCTGACCATGACTAGATCCTCGGCAATCCCCGGATCGTGGCTGCCTGGAGACCGCATTCTCCTGCGCCCTTTTCTCAAGAGCTTTCATAATTTCAGCAATCCGGGCGGATTCGATTATGTGAAAAGCCAGGCGGAAAAGGGGTTGCATGCGCGAGCCTTTCTTCCGGATGACCGTTTCGTTGTGCGCCTCTGCCCGGAATCGAGAGGATTCCTTTACGCTCCGGGCAGGTACTTGAGGCGCGCCATTGAAAGCTTCCGCCAGAAGGCCCTCCTCCGCATCGAAGGAGCACTTGAACCCGATTCGGCTGCCTTCTACGCCGCCCTGCTGCTCGGCTACCAGAACCTTCTTTCGAGGCCGTTGCAGGATCGGATCAACCGGGTGGGAGTGACCCACCTGCTTTCCATTTCCGGCCTGCACCTGGGAATGGTCAGCATCTTTGCATTCTGGGCCGCATGCAGGCTGGTTCGGCTGTTGCGCCCCGATATTCTGCAAGGGACGAGCGACCGGCAGATCGCCGTGTGGCCTGCCTTCATCGCAGCCGCGGGCTACGCGTTCGTCAGCGGCTTCCTGCTTCCCCCCATCTGGCGTTCCCTGATCATGCTCGCCCTGCTGCTCGGCGCACTTTACGGGCAGCGCATGGCGGATTCCCTTTCGATACTCGCCGCAGCCGCCTTCATCATTCTTCTTCTCGAACCCGGCAGTCTGCGGCAAATCTCCTTTCAACTCTCCTTCGCCTGCATGCTCGCCATTCTCGTCCTCTATCCCAGGCTTAAGCCCTGGACACTGTCCCGTGTCCACTCGACTCCAGCCGGGGACGGAATCGCCGGAAAGCTGGTTCATCCCTTCGAGGAAGCCTTTCGGGTCTCCCTGGCTGTCAACATCTTTGTGCTTCCCCTTACCGTCTACTATTTCAAAGGCATCTCTCTTGCCGGCTTTGTGGCAAACATCTTCCTGGTGCCGCTGGTCGGTTTTCTCGTGCTGCCCGCAGGTCTTGCAAGCCTCGCTCTCGCCACGGTCAGCGAATTCCCGGCATGGGTCGCACTCAAGATCGGAGCCTGGTTTCTGTCCATTGCCGAGGCCATCATTCAGTGGTTCTCAGAGCTTTCCTGGGCATTCTTCTGGGTGGGAACCGTCCCACCTCTGTTCCTCCCCGCCTTCTACGTCGGACTGTGGCTTCTTTTGAATCCGTGGAGATGGAAGATCAAGGCCGCCTGTTTGGGCATGCTCGTCCTGCTCGTTTCAGCCGCTTCCACCATGCAGTCCGCAGTCGCTGAACGTTCGCACGAGGATTCTCTGCTTCGAGTGGATGTCATCGATGTCGGCCAGGGGACGTCAACCTTGGTGCGGTTCCCGGGCTCAGTAAACATGCTGGTGGACGGAGGAGGGTTCTTCGATGACTCTTTTGACATCGGGCGTTCGGTGGTGGCTCCCTGCCTGTGGAACCTGGGGGTGCGGAAACTCGACCATGTGATTCTGTCACACGACCATCCCGACCACCGCAACGGCCTTCGTTTCATTCTCTCCCACTTCAGGGTCGGGTGCTTCTGGACAACGGAGGTCCCGACAGGCAGCACCGAACTGGAGGCTGTCGCGCTGCGCAGATCGATCCCCGTTCGCACTCTTCCGGATTCATCCCCTGACACGACCATCGGCCACGCCCGCATCAGGGTGATCCACCCCGATTCAGCCTATCTCAGGGACAGCTGGGACGGAGATCTCAATAACGCATCCGTCGTGCTCGAGGTCGAGTACGGAAACACCCGGCTGGTCCTTCCCGGAGACATCGACGGGGCCGTGGAACGAAGGCTGTTCCGAGGCGCGGCGCCCCAGGGCGGCACGCTCCTGGTCGCACCTCATCACGGAAGTGAAGCTTCCTGCACCGGGGCGATGCTCGACCATTACAGGCCCGTGGCCGTGATCTTCTCGTGCGGATACGACAACCGTTTCGGTTTCCCTTCCCAGGGGGTGCTGGACAGATGCACCCGCCGGGGCATTCCTCATTTCAGGACGGACCTGCACGGCTTAATCCATGCCGTTTCAGACGGGCAGCAGTGGAATATTGTGCCGTATATCCGGAAGTAGATAAGATTTTTCTTGAAAAAGGCAGAACCTTCGGTTCAATTGGGACATTCCAGCGACGACGTTCGGAGGCATGCGATGCGCGCGTATTTTTTCGGAGATATTCATGGAAACTCTTATGCACTCGAAGCCTGTCTGAAACACCTGGAAGGGCTCCGGGTGGACGAGGCGTATTGTCTGGGAGACCTCGCAGGCTGGCTGCCCTTCGGAGACAGGATCCTGACGCGGATGCGATCCCTGGAGCTGCCGACAGTGGCGGGAAACCATGATCTCCTGATCGCGGGGCTTTTCCCCGACCATCCCCACCAGGTCGACCGCATGCAGGCCACCGCCTACAACATGGGTCTGCTTTCCACCATGCCTTCGGCCCTCGAATATCTCTCGAACCTGCCACTTCTCATAGAAAGGCAGGATTTCGTGGTCGTACATCACAGCCCGTTTCACCTGCCTCCTCCCGGGGAGACTCCCGATATCGAATGCTTCAATTACCTGGACGAAGTGGCCCTCACCGGATGTCTCAAGGCCTGGCGAGACACTCCACTACGATTGATCTTCAGCGGGCATGACCACATCCCCGCTGTCTACGAAATATCCGACGGGGCGGAGTCCCCGCGGTTCGAAGATGTGAACATCCATACACCCCCTCCAGACGAGGCTCATACCATAAGCATCGATCCCCGTTGCCGGTACTGGGTCAAGGCGGGCAGCGTGGGCGGACCGTACAGGGACAGTGTCCCTCTCGCCAACTCCGTCCTCTACGACAGCGATTCGCAGACCATCACCCTCTATCGCATTCCCTTCCCTACAGACCAGCTGCATAAGGATATGTCCTCACACCCCTTTTGCAGAAACCTCCCGACTCTGCACAGGTACATGGAGCTCTTGACCCAATAGCAGGAAAAGGTGCCGCGTCAAAACGCGGCACCTTTTCTTTTTCGCCTTCCGGAAACGCCTGGAATCGCCCGAGTTCCCCGGAATGCAGGTCTTGCGGCACAACCTGGAGACCCGGGACGGAAGGCGGCTGTGATGATCAGGTCGTCACTTGTCGTTCGCGGAATGGTTGTGTGAATGCTGGCGAAGCCGTTTCTACGGCGAGGGGAGAGCTTCTTCTCCCTCCGCTCAACGGAGCGGCTACGCTTCGTACTTGAAAGAAATCTTTACTCTCGCCCGGTAAGAGACTACCTTGCCGTTTTCAAGCTTCATGTCGAGCTGGCTGATTTCAGCGATTCTCAGATCCCTCAGGGTCTTTGTAGCGGTTTCTATGGCCGTCTTGGCGGCATCCTCCCAGGACACGGGGCTTGCTCCGACCAGTTCGATGATCTTGTATACACCCGACATAACACCCTCCTTTTGCAGGTCAAATGAGTAGCACTCGGGCTTTTCCGGACACCGGGTACACCCGGGAGGCATGTCCTGGAAAGCCCATCGATCACACGACGACCTTTTCACTCCGTACACGGATTGTTGGGCCCCGGCTTCAGATTGCATGGAGCTGAGTGCGGGGTAGCAGGGCAGTGATGAGGAGATGCTGCCGGGGATTTCACAGGGTACATGCTTGCACAAGGAATGATCACGGCGTATGCAATGGCCATTACGTAACCCGCTCGGACGCCTTCATCACAAGGGAGTAAGCTGGGACTGTCCAGCTATGAAGATAGTAACGTCCGGGCAGGTCTGCAAGCCGTCGGATGATTTCAGGAATACAAACCCTTCAGGACCGCGTATATCGGCATTGACCTGAAGGGCTGTCGGGCGCTGAAGAACGGGCATGGACAGACATGATTCAAGCCGGCTGCAACTTCTGCTGCTCTGCCAGATCCCGGACAACCTCAGCGACGGTTTTAAAATTGTGCCGGAACCACGTTTTGAGGTGAGTGTCATCAGCAACGAGTTCAGGCGGATCTCCCGGACGAACAGGATTTTCCTGCACGTTGACCCTGCGTCCCACCGCTTCTTCCACCGTCTTGAGAAGCTCGCGCACGGATGTGCCCAATCCGCGGCCCACGTTGGATATGAGCCGCTCGCGGGTTGAGATGACATTCAGTGCCCTGATGTGAGCCAGGGCAAGGTCCATGACGTATACGTAGTCTCGAACCGCCGTTCCATCGGGAGTCGGATGGTCGGTGCCGAACAGGCGGAAGACTCCCCCCTCGTGCGCAGCCTTCATGAGATTGGGCAAAACGTGAGTCTCGGGTTCGTGCTTCTCGTAGATTTCGCCATCGGGGTCGTTGCCGATAACGTTGAAGTAGCGCAGAGCCGCATAATGAATTCCCGCCACCGGGGCGACCGTGGAAATCACCTGTTCGCACATCCACTTGGACAGGCCATAAGGATTCGTGGGTTCCTTCGGGTGATCCTCCCTGATAGTGGGCGTTCGAGCATTCCCATAGGTTGCGCAGGAGCTCGAAAAAACCAGGTATTTTGTTCCTGCGCGCTTCATGGCCTTCAGAAGAGCCACTGTACCCCCGACGTTGTTGTCGAAATACTCCTCCGGAAGCCTTGTCGATTCCTCCACGTACGCCTTGGCCGCAAAATGAATCACCGCATCCACCTCGAAGCCCGACAACGCATTGAAAAGAGCCTTTTCGTTGCGTATATCTCCGAAAACAAAGGGGCCGAACTTTACCCACTCCGCCCATCCGTTGGAAAGATTGTCAAAAGCGATGGGATTGTGGCCTTCCTTCTTCAACAGCTTGGATGTATGGGATCCTATGTACCCCGCACCTCCGGTAACGAGAATATTCACGAGTGCCTCCTGAACCCTTCTGACAGGTTTGTTGTTTGGACGCTCATTGCTCCATCATCCACAACGAGACTCCAGGCATTGCCGGAAAATATTCCGGCATGCTGATGTCCAGCTTATGTACCATATTTTCAGAAGTTTTTGGACAGGACTTGCAGGCGGCGCAGACTCCCTGCTGCATCGAGATCCTGCGCCATTGTTTGAACTTGCCTTTCCGAAGCGTTACGATAATATCCCGGGCAGGATGCTGAACGGATTTTCGCCGCCGCTCCCCCGTGGCGGATGGAGGTGCAATTCAGACTATGCGTTTCTTTCTTCTCATGCTTTGGGTGCTCTACCTTCTCTCCCCCGTAGATCTCATTCCGGACTTCATCCCGGTGATAGGCCGCCTGGACGATCTCGTTCTGCTGGGCCTCCTTTACTGGAACTATTTCCGGAAAGGGGGGAAGTACACGCCGCGGGCAGGAGCGTCGTCGGGAAACCGGCAGCAGTCCGGGCAGAACAGGACATATGAATATCAGGCCGGGTACCAGTCGCGCCGAAAACCTTCAAGGGACCCTTACAGGATTCTCCATATCGATCGTTCGGCCACTCCCGAGGCGATAAGACGGGCATACCGGCAACAGGCGGCCCGATATCATCCTGACAAGGTCGCTCATCTCGGCGAGGAATTCCAGGCCATGGCCAAGGAAAAATTCCAGGATATCCAGTGGGCATACGAACAGCTGTCCGGGAAGTACCATGCGTGATCTGGTCGATATCGACTGCATGGCAGGGTCGGATCATTACCATATCGTGATGGAACTGGACGATCCCATCGATGAATATCCGCCCGGGTTGGCTGCGTCACTGGCCGGATGCACTTATATTCATGGAACGGGAGTCATCGACGTGGCCCAGGAAGGCCGAAGAGTGGCCATTTGTTCTCGAAGAATCACCATAACCGACGTGATATCCTGGCTGTCTTGAAGGCACTGCCTCGAACCAGATGCGGGATGTGCCGCTGTCCGACATGCATGGCTTTTGCCGCAAAGGTTTTCCGCAGGGAAGCATCCATCGCCTCCTGTCTTCCCCTGGACCGAACCACGGAAAACTGCAAGAAACTTCAACGTGAACTTCTGGCCGACGGGAATGTAGAGTCATGACAGATATCGAATCTCCATTTGTGTCCGTTCACACCCTCGATGACCGCTTCGAGGCCGACCTGCTCATGGACGCCCTCGAACAGGAAGGCATTCCGGCCATTCTGAGATCGTTCGAGGAAACCGCCTACACCGGTCTTTTCGTGCCTCAAAAGGGATGGGGAAGGATCCTCGTGCCCGAGGAAATGGTTGCACGGGCCGAAGCGATCATCAAGCCTCTCCTCCAGGAAATCGAGTCTCCAAGTCTTTACACCGATTCCACCGAGGTCGATCCTTCGCTCTGGGAGCGCCTGAGGGAAGCGGATCCCCAAAAGATCTGCCGGAATGCGCTGGTTGAATACGATGTGGAACAGGAAGCTTACGTCGTGCCTTTTCTCAGTTCCGAGTATCTGTGCATTCCGAAAGAACGGGCCATCCTGCCCGTCAAGGAAGAACCTTGCACCAAACCGGATTTCGAATTCCACCTGGTCATGCTCCATTATCTTCTCGAAGCAAAACCTCTCGAGTTTTCCGGAAGATGGATCAGCGAGAAGGATCTCCCGTCAGGCGAGAGTTTTTTTCGCGGTCCTCACAGTTTCCCGGTAGACAGCCTTCTTCAGCTGTTCGACTCGCACATTGAACTGTTCAGCCAAGCCTCCGAGATTCTGCTGGGCAGAGAAGTGGACTTCGGCGACGCGGCCTACCAGTTCTGGGTTCTTCCTCGAATTCCGATACTGGCCATACTCTGGCAGGGTGATGACGAATTCGAACCCTCCCTGCATATTCTTTTCGACGACTCCATCTCCTCCCAGCTGAAGACCCTCGATACGCTCTGGGCCCTGGTGAATCTTTTCTGCAGAACCCTGCTCGCAACGGGCCAGGCTCTCCTCGATGAGGAGCAGCCATGAGCAGGGGCATCCGGGTCATCTCCCTGGCTCCCACTCAAACGGAAGTCATCGCCGCGCTGGGGTGCATCGACATGCTCGCCGGTGTAACCGAAAACTGTGACTTCCCCCCCGAAGTGAAAGGGATCTCGACCTTCGGTTCCTGGTACGCTCCGGACCTCCACCAGGTAATGAAAGCCGGACCCGACCTGGTATGCACATTCGGCAGCCACCAGGAAGAGATGGCCTCGACTCTGAAGGAAGCTGGACTGGTTGTCTATCACAGCGACCCAGGAACCGTGAGGGCTTCCATGGACACCTTCCGTGAGATCGGCCGTATTCTAAACCGGGAGGACGCCGCGAACCAGCTCGTCGAAGAACTCGAAGATCGGTTGTTCCGGGTCTTGAGCATCACGGACAGGATCGACCCATCGAGGCGTGTGCGAGTCCTTCGTATCATGAACTGGGAACCGCTCATCACCGTGGGACCCGGATCTTTCCAGCACGACGTCATTGGATCGGCGGGCGGCATGAACGTATTCCGAGACGGATCGGAACCTTATTTTGTGTGCACGCGGGAAGAGGTGAGATTGCGGGACCCCGAAGTGATTTTCTTCTGTGAGGCTTTCATCCGGCAGCGGCTGTTGGACAGCGCGGAATGGCGGAGTATCGCCGCAGTTCTCCACGGCCGCATTCACATATTCGACTGCGGACTTACCTGCCGTTCAGGCCCGAGAATCGTGGACATGGTTGAAGGGCTGTTCGAGGCACTGTATCGGTGATCATGCAGGCCGGGGCGACGAGGTTTTCCCCGCACCCGGCCTGCAGCGTTTTCAGTCGATCGGGTCGTTCTCGACAAGATTCCAGACCCCGCACGGGCAGGCTCCTGCACAGAACCCGCACCCGATGCACTTTTCAGGGTCTACCGCCATTTCAAAACCCGGACTTCCACCCACTTCCCGCCTCGAAACAGCACCCTGGGGACAGATGGTGACACAAATACCGCAGTCCCGGCATGCACCGCACGATGAACACTGGGATGCACAGTGCTCCACTCCCTCGAAACCGGTGAGACGCGGATCGAAGTACTCGAGCTTGATCCGCCTGTAGTCGATTCTTTGCGCGGCATCACCTCTTGGGCGTCTTCCGGCGAGAATATCGACGATGGTTTGAGCCGCCTTCCGGCCCGCCCCGATGGCGTCTGTCAGCAGACCGGGTTTTACGGCATCGCCGACTGCGAAGATCTGGGGATCCGTCGTCTGGAAGTTTTCGTTGACCACGATGAAACCCCGCTCGGTTCGGACGCTTTCGGGGAGGAAATCGAGGTCGGGCACGTCGCCGACGGAAATGATCACGGTGTCTGCAGGGATGCATTCCCCCGTTGTCAATTCCAGGCCTTCTTCCGTGACCGCCTTGCTGAAGCACGGCCACCGGAATTTCGCTCCCGCCGCTTCCGCTTCCTTCCGTTCCTTCCCGAAAGACAGGGGTTCCTGGATGTCCACCAGGGTGATTTCCTCGGCTCCCAGGCGATGCGCCTCGGTAGCCGCGTCGCACCCGACGTTGCCGGCTCCGATGATCACGACCCTCTTACCCACACTTGCCTGGTCGATCTTGCTCAGACGCAGGAATTCCACCGCCGGGATCATCCGTTCGTTTCCGGGAATGGGAATCACTTTGGGTTTTTGAGCCCCCACCGCAATGACGACGAAATCGTAGTCCGTTCTGAGCTGTTCCAGGTCGTCGCGATCGAGTTTCTGCTGGAGATGTACACGAGGGAGAGTCTCGTTTATGCGCTTCAGTTCCGCACTCAGGATCTCTTCGGGAATCCGCGTCTTGGGAATCATGGCGGAAATCTTGCCGCCCAAAGTCTCCCTCATGTCGTAGATCACCGCTTCGTGCCCCTGCTGCCGCAGTTGCCAGGCAATGGAGATTCCCGCCGGGCCTCCACCGATGACGGCAATACGCTTTCCGGACAGCGGGGGAGACTCGGGCAGCCTGGCTTTGAGACTTGCCCGGCCCAGGCGGCTCACGTCCACCGGGATCATGTTCGATGCCTGGCGGGAGCATGCCTGCATGCAGAGGTTCGGGCAGAGATATCCGCACACGGAAGCGGGGAAGGGCGTGTAGGCAAGGGCGAGGTCCACGGCTTCATCCACCCGGCCTTCCCTGATGAGCCTCCACCGCTCATGGACGGGTATCCCCGTCGGGCAGCCGGCTTCACAGGGAGGAGTATATTTCCGGTTTTCCCAGACAGGTACATAGCGTCTGAGATCCCCGGAGGTGACGATGGGGACGGGGCTGCGGTCGAGATTCGTCAGGTCGCCGATAAGACCGCCCGCTCCCAGTTCCCTGTCCCAGACATCCTGGTGGAAGGAATCCATGGAGCGCCTGGGTTTGGAGTACTTCTCGCGGGGTCCGCGGGCCTCGAGGAGCTGCCACTGGCCGCGATCGGTCAGTGTATCGGACAGTTCGAGCCGGTCGATGGAGCGAAGAAAACGTTCGAGACCTTCCTCGAGCCAGTTCCAGTCTTCATCGGACAGGGGCGTCAGTTTGGCGTCCGCCCTGCTGTATCCCTCGTGGGGGCCACGGATGAATATCCTGCCGCCCACCATTCCGACGCAGGCCCGGTATCCGAGTACATTGACGGAGTTCTGAGGCTCGTAACCACAGATGACGGCCACTCCACCGGCCATGAATTCTGCGAAATAATCCCCCGCCGATCCCAGCACCCAGAGTTCGGGGGGAGCAAACCGCGGATTTCGCTTCGTCATGGTCATGCCGCGCGCCCCGATGCTGCCGGCTACGTAGATCCTGCCCTGAGCCATCGCGTTGGCGACTCCGTTGGCGGCATTGCCCCTCACGATGATCTCGGCTCCCCCGTTCAGCCAGCCTACGTCGTCGGATCCGGGACCCATGACATCGATTCGCGTGTTGGGAAACCCCATCGAACCCACGCGCTGCCCGGCAGACCCCAGGATTCTCACATGGACGGCATCCGTCCCGGCCTTCCAGAGTCTGCCTCCGATTCCATGCTGCCCGTAGGCCACCACCTCCAGGAAACGGTGGCCGTTTTCCACCGCCTTCTGAATCCGCTCCTCGAGGATGCGCGATTCCAGGCGATGGTTGTTCTCCACCCCGGAAATTTGCAGGTATTGATCACTCTCCATTACTTCGTCTCCAATATCCTATTGCGGCTCCCTCCCGAAACCGACTGTTCGGGGCTAGACCACATATTGTATCTGCAGGCGTTCCGCGGCATCCCGGTCGTTGATTCCCAGGGCGTCCGACATTCCAATGGGAAGGGATGTCGAGCGGCCGAGCGGGGCCACAATTTTCTTGAGTTCCGTATCGAAACTCAGAAACACGTCCACCACCCGCTCGGCGACCTTCTCGGGGTCGAGGCGGCGATAGAGCCTCGGGTCCTGAGACGTGATGCCTTTCGGGCACAGGCCGATGTTGCAGATGTTGCAGCGGTCGGATTCGGACCCGACACAACCGGCGGCGGCCTGCATCATGTACTTTCCCGTCTGGATTCCACTGGCTCCCAGCATGATCAGGGCTGCGGCATTGGCAGCAAGTTTTCCGTTCTTTCCGATTCCGCCTCCTGCAAACAACGGGATCTCGTTCTGTTTTCCCAGTCTGACCAGGTTCAGGTAGCAGTCTCGAAGATTGCTGGCAATGGGATGTCCCATGTGGTCCATGGAGACGTTGTATGCCGCACCTGTTCCTCCGTCTTCCCCGTCGATGGAGAGGCCGGCCGCATAGGGGTTGCGTGTCAGGTTGTTCAGAACGGCCAGAGCCGTGGATGTCCCGGAGATCTTGGGATAGACGGGGACTCGGAATCCCCAGGCCATGTACATGGACTGGATCATCTTGGCCACAGCTTCCTCGATGGAGTACTTGGTCTGGTGCGTGGGAGGACTGGGCAGGCTCACACCGGCAGGTACACCGCGGATCGCGGCGATCAGCTTGTTGACCTTGTACCACATGAGAAGACCGCCGTCGCCGGGCTTGGCGCCCTGCCCATATTTGATTTCGATGGCGCAGGGATCTTCCTTCATGTGAGGAAGCGAGTGGATGATCTCGTCCCACCCGAAGTACCCGCTGGCTATCTGCAGGATGACGTACTTCAGAAAACGCGACTTGAGAAGCCTCGGCGGGCATCCGCCTTCCCCCGTGCACATGCGCACGGGCATGCCCAGTTCTTCGTTCAGATAGGCCACACCCATCTGCAGCCCTTCCCACATGTTGGGCGAAAGGGCTCCAAACGACATACTTCCGATAATAAGCGGGTAGATCTCGCGCACGGGAGGAATCCATCCCTGCTCCCTGTAGATCCTGAGGTTCTCTTCAGGAGGCAGGATCCTGCCGAGAAGAGTACGCAGCTCGAATTCATGGCGTCCAGCATCGAGGGCCGGGTCGGTGAGCATGGAGATGCGGATGAACTTGATCCGGTCGAGAACCCCGCCCGCCGCCGAGTCGGGAACGTTCCTGCGGCCGCCGCGGTAACGGGGCTGGCCGCCGCGGTTGATGTGAAATCTCAGCTTGTCCGCCTCATCACTGCGGTAAGGCATGATGCAGTCATTCGGGCAAACCAGGCTGCAGGTGGCACACCCGACGCAGGCATAGGCCGGGTCCGTCTTCTGGCGTATGCCGTGGTAGACCTGGTAGACCGACGAAGACGACGCCGCGGGGCCGGGATCCCCGAGGGAAGGCACCTGGACCGTCCTTTTTCTATGGACACCCAGTTCGATGGCCTGAACGGGACACACCGCCGTGCATCGTCCGCACAAAGTGCACCTGTCCCGATCCCAGTGAATCTGCCACAGCAGATCCTTGACGCTTAATGTAGAAGGGGTAATGGTTCCGCTTGAGAGCATAGGGTAACCTCCGAACGGTCGGGGCGTATAACGGCCGTATCCAGGTGCATGGGTTGAAAGTCTCTGGTCTTGTCCCGATTCGGGATCGCCGCATCCAGTCCGCACATCTCCGAAGACATGGCATACAGTCCGGGCCTGCCGCCCACGACTCCGGGGCGAAGCTTCTTGCGATCCTGGACCATGAAGAGAGTCTTATCGGGCAGAGTCCCCATAACGCAATTGGGCCCGTCTATAATGAGCCTGCGGCATGAGTGTTTGAGCTGCTTCAGAAGCGGCGAGTCGGGATGCTTTTCCAGGTCGTCGTCCTGCAAAGGCGTGATAATGTGTTTGTAGGCCTCGATGCTCAGCCCGAGCCGGTTCAGAGTAAAATGCAGGATATGGGTGAATACCTCGGAATCCGACTGATACCCGATGTATCCTGGAAATCCCCGCGTGGCCAGAAATTCCCGGATGGGAACGAAAGCCGTGTTTTCTCCGTTGGTCATGGTCGCAATCCCCTGGATGAAAAAGGGATGACACGCGTACAGGTTGATGGCGTAATTGGTGTTCTGCCTGCCCTGGGCCATGATCACCCGGGCCTTCAGTTCCTCGCGGTCCAGCCGCAGGTACTCGGCTACGGTCAGCGGATCACCCAGTTCCTTGAGCATGATCACGTCGGGCCAGAAACTGTAGACGATCATGTCCCCCTTTTCTTCGCCCATGCTTCGAAGCTGGATACGAGTCATCATCAGCCGCTGGTCGATCTCTCCCTGACTGAGCCCTTCCCAGTTTTCCGGGTACTCATAAGCCCGTATCAGGTAAATATCCCGCCTGGGAACTCCGGGAGGTGGGTTCTTGGGCACCTTGATGGACATCTTGTACTTGGTCATGAACCCGAGATTCATCATGTACTGGTCCAGGCGTTTCAGACCCTCGTTGCTGAAAATGCCCGAGAGTATGGGCGCCCCCTTCAAGTCTTCGAAAGGCCCACCGAGATCACTCAAGAAAAGACCTACTCCCGAACCGTCATGCCCTTCTCTCATGACGTCCAGGGCACGCACGGCCATCATGGGAGATACGGGCTCTTCACTGGTCACTGCGAATAAACGACACATCGCAATTCATTCTCCTTATCCATGTGTACCGGCCGGCTGATTCCGCGAGACACAAGCCCGGAATCCGCCGGAACGCATCGTTTGCCTGACACTTCACCTCTTCGGCCCCGGCTCGGGCTGCTCAGGTATATCCCCCCTCACGGGGAAATCCCACTCAGGTGACAATTTTGTACATTCCCAGGGGAACGCTTCCTCGGCCCGGTTCTTGCGATATCCTGGTGTGCTGGGGAGTTGAGCCTGGCATATACAACCCGTGGGTGCATATATTGTACTGATTGTCGAAAGAGAAGTAAACCGGCCGCCTCAACGGAAAATCGGCACCCGTCCCGGCTCGGCCTGGAACCACCATCAAAAACCGTATACGGGTCACATTCAAGCCTCCACCCGCTTCCACTTGCCACCGCCTCCTCATATTTTGCTTCATTTCGCTTGGACGCCCGGATGCATATGCAAAAACCTTGCCTCAGACAGCTCCTGTCCTTCTGGTATACTCTCCTGCCAGTGTGAAATCACCTTGTACGATGAGCCGTCAAGACAAGGGTCAGCATTCCAACAATTGAATGGACAAACCCGAACCAGGAGGATAACGCCAGATCCCGCACGTAACGTTTTTACACCCACCACAACGTCATTCCCGTAATAACGTCATTCCTGCAACAAGGTCATTCTCACCACAACGTCATTTTGGCCTTCGCGGGAATGACGTTGAAATGCCGAATAACGTTGGTTACCGAATAACGCTCTGGTGCCGAATGCCGTTGTGATGCCATCGATGATTTGCTTGGAAAACACCGGAGGTACTCGTTGATGAGTATATGCTGGAGTTGTTTGCCCGGTTTTTTTGAGATCAGGCGTTTGACGGTTTTTGTTCGTTTTTCATAGTTGGTTGTGAGCCCACGGCTCATGGAAGTTTGCCGGATGAACCTTTCGTTTTTCGGTGCCGCAGCGGAGGGTTCGAGGACTGCCCTATGATTTGCCGTGGTTTTCCCAGGCAGGGCTTCGCCCGCTTCAATTATACAAAATTGTAGCATCCCGGGTGGCGAAATGTTGCATTTTTGTAACTTTTGCGTTCGGGGCCGAGTGCATGCTTGGCCGACTTCCTGTTTCCAGGATTTGCCGGTGGTCGAAAACATTCAAACGGTCTCCTCCTCCGGCAATCCAAGCCGACCTGCCTTTGCGATTCGCCAGGACCGCAGAAGATGGATGCTACAGGGTTCCGGATCCCTTTGCCTGCATTTCTGACGAGTTCGCACCGGCCGTTTGAATGATCGCCGACTTGATTTTCTCCCCCTGCAGACAATGCGCCGTTTCCCGGGCGATAAGCATTTCTTCGTCCACGGGAATAACCATCGCTCGAACCGTCGAGTTTTCCGTGCTGATTTGAGCTTCAAGGCCCAGTGCAGCGGCGTTGAGATAGGGGTCCAGTTTGAGTCCGTACCATGCGAGGCCGCTGCAGATCTTTTCCCGGATCGCCGCAGCATTTTCCCCGATCCCTCCTCCGAACACGACGGCATCGGCACCCTCCAGGACAGCCAGGTAGGCGCCGATATACTTTCGAATGCGGTAGCAGAAGGTGTCGATTGCGAGTCTGGCCCGGTTGTCCGCCGACTTGGAGACGGATTCGAGGATCTTTGCCATATCGTTGGATATTCCAGAGATACCGAAAAGACCCGATTTGAAGTTCAAGAGTTCGTCCAGTTCGTCGATACTCAGTTTTTCCATGCGCGCGAGGAAAAAGATCACCGCCGGATCCAGGTCTCCTGACCGGGTGCCCATGACCAGGCCTTCAAGAGGAGTGAACCCCATCGATGTATCCACATGCTTTCCACCGCTGACGGCGGCAATGGATGAGCCGTTGCCGAGCTGCAGGGTGATGATCTTCGCGTCGGCCAGGGGAATGCCGGTTATCTCCGAGAATCTCTGGGCCATGTAACGATGAGCAATTCCGTGAGGACCGTATCTCTTGATGTCGTGCTTCTTCGTCAGTTCGTAGGGGATGGCGTAGATCGAAGCGTATTCAGGGATACCGTCATGGTATCCGGTGTCGAAAACGGCCACCATCGGGACTGATTCCCCCAGCAGGGAACGGGCTGCCCGAATTCCCTCCACCGAAACGGGGTTGTGCAGGGGCGCGAGGCTGCTGAGCGCCGCGATCTCGTCGACCACCCATTCATCCAGCAGGACTGGACCGGTAAACCGGCTGCCCCCGTGCACAATGCGATGTCCGACCGCATCGACCCGGATTCCCGGCACCCTGTCGTCGAGGGAGCACTCCCCGGAACCCATCCAGTTCAAGGCCAGCTTCACCGCCTCGTAGTGGTTGTTCACCCGGATGTCACCAGCATGTGAAAGGCCGTCAAAGGTCTTGAAATCGTAGGAGGAATCCGCCCCGATCCTTTTGACGAGACCCCGGAAGAGGTTGCGGGGGGAAGCGTCCGCTTCCAGATCGATCAAGCGGAACTTGAGAGAGGAACTGCCACAGTTGAGCACCAGGATCTTCATTTCCATTCACCTCAAAATCCGCTCAGGTTTCCAGACGAAGCGCGTTAATGAAGGTCGATCTAAAACCCGGCGTTCCCGCAAGTTCCAGGTGTCGAATTCTTCCAGCCAGAGAAGCGGCATCCTTTCTGAGGCTGCGTGACAACAGGAGCCGGACCGCCCCTGCCCCCGCTGCATTGCCGATCTGTCGAAAACGATTTGCGGGGAGCCGTGGGAGCATCCCTATCGACATCGCACTATCGATGTCCAGGTACATTCCGAAAGCGCCTCCTATCAGGATCTTCTCGATCTCATCCGGAGAAACACGGGCCGCATCGAGAAGGATATGGATGCCGGACCTGATTGCACCCTTGGCCAACTGTACCTTTCCGATGTCCCTGCGACCGACGACGATGTCCCTTCCGTGGCCGGTCCGCGCCGCCGGAACCAGCAGGATTTCCGGCCCGTACACGCCGCGTGTCACGAACGGCGAGTCCGCGTTCAGGCCTCCGTGCCGGTCGATGACATTGTGGAGCCTGAACTGTGCAACCGCATCGAGAATCCCGGATCCGCAAATCCCGGTGGGCGCGCATCCCCCCACCGTGGTACACTCGATCGACCGGCCCCTGATCCTGATCCGCTCGATCGCCCCTTCCGCCGCGCGCATCCCGCACTGGATGTGCGCACCTTCAAAGGCCGGTCCCGAGGCGGCCGAACAGGTCGTTATGCCGTTGCGGGTGATGAGGCTTATCTCCGTGTTCGTTCCGACATCGAGCACCAGCACGGTTTCAGAACTTGTGCTTACTCCCGAGGCAAGCAGAACGGACACATGGTCGGATCCGACAAAGCCGGCGACATTGGGAGGGAGATGGACATTGGCGTTTTCGTTCAAATGAAGCCCGATACGATCCGCCTTGAAATCAAGATCCCTCGAAACAACAGGAACGAACGGGGCCATTCCCAGTTGCGCGACGGGAAGGTTCAGCAGGAAATGATGCATTACCGTGTTGCCGACCATCACGCATTCGACGATGCAGCCGGGTTCCGGAGTCCCGGTGATATCCCCCGCCTTTGAAGCCTCTTTGCACAGATCCACGGCCAGATCGTTGATTGTTTCGAGAACACATTCGTGCAGGATTGCCAGGCCGTCCTCCCTTTCGATCGTGCAGGCAATCCGGGTCATCACGTCTTCACCCAGGGCGATCTGGCTGTTCATCTTTGCAGCGGAAGCCAGAGTCTTTCCGGAACGCAGTTCGACAAGATAGCCTGCGATCTTTGTCGTTCCCACGTCAACGGCCAGCCCGAGGACGGGCCGATTCCGAGCCAGCACCCACGATATCCCGTCGTTTCGGAGCCCGACGGTGACTCTGCCGTCATCGATGCGCAGCAGGTCGTTCAGGGATTGGAGTATCGGCAGACGAGGAGGCCCCGGCTCGGCAAAACCCGACTCCTTCACTTCCTCCGCCAATCTTTCCCAATCGGGTCGTGGCAGTTCCGAAGTGACGCCGGGAACCGACAGTTCACAGAGCGTTGTCGGCGGATCCGGGTCAATGACGGTCCCCTGGCCTTCCACCTGCAGCCGCTGAGTGGTGGACACGGAGTCGGCAGGCAGATATACGCTCGTGGAGCCGAACACCCGGGTCTGGCATGCCAGGCGCAACCCGGCCGAAAGTTCACCCGCGCCCATCAACTCGAACTCCGGCTCACTCGGTGGACTGACAGGGGCATTCGGCTGGACCTGGATTCGACAGCGCCCGCAACTGCCCATGCCGCCGCAATCCGCGTTCAACCCAAGCCCCGCTTTCTGTGCACAGGCCAGCACGGTCGTCCCGCTCACGGTGGCGATACGACATCCTGAAGGCTGAAAGGCAATGCGAACCATACCGGTATCGAGTTTCATCTCTCTCGAGGACACGCTTCCTGCTCCGCTGGGTCGGAACCCAGTGTTTTCTGAAACACTCAGGATCCCATGTGTTCATTCTCCCGGCCGGAAGACGAAAATGCCGTTCATTGCCGGAATTCACACGGGCGGAAAACCGGAATCAAGGTGGATTTTTTCTGTGGCGGCAGTTCTTTTGTGGGCACCATGTGCAGCCCTCCACTTCCGAATCGGTCTGGAATCTCAGACCCGAGACGGTCTTAAGCGGAATCATCAGGCACGCGTCGGTCAACTCCACTCCCACCGCCTTCTTCATATTCCCAAGAAGAGCGAAAAGTTTTCTCTGCTCGGTGACCGGCCAATCCGCCGGAATGCCGGGTTTGATGCAACGGGTTTTCCTGCCTCCGACCCTTGCGTCGACATGTCTTTCGAGGGCGGTGAGTGCACACCTCAGGGCTTCGTCCATGATGACGTCCGACCAGTACGCGTGAAGAGGACTCGATGCCGAGGCCGCCCAGGACTGAAGTTCAATTCCTGCAGTGGCGACAAAGGGAAGAACAACCTCAGCATCGCCCAAGGCGGATCGAAGCATTCGACTGACAAAGGTTTCGCCTTCCACCATGACCTGGCCGTCCCCCTGGTGTTCGACGTGCGCCCAACCATAGAACGCCTTGGGTGCGGCTATCGCTGCGGCATCTCGAACCATTGCATCGAGTTCTTTTCTGCGCGGGTTGTCGGGTGTCACACGGAGCCTGGAGGCAAGAGATTCAATATCGGGATCGAACGGAACGACTCCAAGCAAAACCGTATTCCATGCCTTCGACCCGAAAGCGCCCCTCACCAATGGTCCCGTCTCCATCATTGCCCTTCAACTGCCTCCGGTGAGCTTTTCCAGCTGACCATGCCTGGCCGTGACCTCGTCGACGGCGTTCGTCAATTCGGGCGGAAATATGAAAACCAGCCTGTCAAGCGGATGCATTCGATCATTGGACAGGTCGACTTCTTCCAGTTCCCACTGCTCCATAACCAGGTTCACCAGGTACGTTCTGCCGCAATCCGATACAAAGCCCTTGCCTCTCACGATGCCTCGAGGCAAATCCTGGAGAACCTTCGAGAACTCCTCCGTGCTTCCGCCATGCCAGGCATAGGCAGCGGACACGAGAAGATCGGGCCGGCTGATCTGCCTGAAGGGATCCGAGAGCATTCCGTCGACGATCTGATCCAGTTCGTCGGGAGTCAGACTCCCTCCCGTCCTTCCCGCATCGAACGAATACTCCCTTTCCTGTCCTGGAGGACGCAGTTTGGACAGCAGACGATCGAAATCGATCCCGCAGAACACCGACTCGACAAACACCGGTGAAGGATGATGCTGGGAAACGATCTCCCTGACCCGTCGGATTCTGTCAGCTGATGCCTGGTCCGCTTTATTGATGATGAACAGCGTGGAAGACTCGATCTGCTTCTCCACCGATGAAAATGCGTTGTAGGCGTCTTCGAAGTTCACCGCGTCGACGATGCAGATCTGCTCGATCAGGGAAAACCGGTTCTGGAAGACGGAAAGAGAGAGGTCCCGCCTGAGATCCCCGGGATTGGCCACACCGGTGGATTCGATGACCAGCACGTCCGGCCTCAAATCACAGGCAATCCTGTGCATCGTCCTGATGAAATCCGTCTTGACGCACACACAGAAGATGGACCCCTTGTTGATCTCGAGGATCTCGTGGTCATCCCCCTTCACAATCGAGGCATCGATTCCGATTTCTCCGAATTCGTTCATCAGAATCACAACCCGGTACTCCCGGGGCATGACTTCGACCAGGCGATTCAAGAACGTGGTCTTGCCGCTGCCCAGAAAACCCGTGAGAAGGACGATGTCGATGGTATCCTGCATGACTGTCTCCCCGGCGCCGGCCTGTATAAGTTAAGTAATGGAATATACTATATTCTTATTTCTGACCTTCCCGGGTATTCAATCCCGATCCAGCCTTTTTCAGGTTCTCTCCCACCTTGTCGAACTGAAAGCCCACATGCCGCAGTGCCATGAGTTTTTCCGCCGCTTCGGGGCTGGGGGCTCTTCTGGCCATCTCCTCGATGAGCTCCTCGTACTGGGGAATACAGCTCGCAAAAACGGGATCTCCCTCGATGCATATGGTCGGCAGCACCTTTCCCTTCAATTCCATGAACCTGGCAATGCCTTCCTTGGTTTTTATGGGCCATTCCCTGTATTCGATCATGCCCTGGACGTCATCGGGCAGAGCGGCGATGGATTCCATCATGTAACCGCACGCCGCACACTGCACACTGTCCAGGGTAAGCACGTCTATTCGGATTTTTTTGTCGACCATGACTCTTTCCTCTTCGATCTCAGGATGTAGAATCCGGATATGGTGCGTAGTTTTCGTAGAAACTGTCCATGGCCTGGACGACCTGGTCGATGTGTTCCGCCGGAACATCGTAGGGGAGGTCTCAGCCAGGGGCCAGAACGAACCCGTGTGTCCCGCCGGCGGCAAGGCTCACCAGTGCGTCCTCGCGTGGAGGAATCACGCCGAGGCTGAGGGACAGGGTGAGCTTCAGATTGCCTGCAAATCCGACTCGATGCCGCAGAGCCATATCACGCACGTAGCCGAGGTTCAGCTGCTCATCGATGGCAAAGCTTTGAGTTCCGATGGTACACACCTCTTCCATCACCTTGGTACAGTCCCCACAGATGAGGAACATGGAAGTCGCACCGGCATCGTGAATGACCT
The DNA here is from genome assembly GCA_013314815.1 of Syntrophobacteraceae bacterium. Classification (GTDB taxonomy): domain Bacteria; phylum Desulfobacterota; class Syntrophobacteria; order Syntrophobacterales; family Syntrophobacteraceae; genus JABUEY01. The sequence goes on along the minus strand of JABUEY010000008.1, from coordinate 15,004 downwards.
GGATGCCCTTCTGCACGTAGGGAGTCACGAATTCCCTGAAAGTCGCCGATTTGACCTGGGACGCCACCGGGTCAACGATTCCGATCACCTCACATCCCAGTTCCGCGTAGAAGGCCGCCGAGACCGCGTTCACCTCCGCTGCGAACTCCAGGACTTCATGAGCAAACTCCTGATTCTTATAGAAATCCGTAAAAATGCGCACTCCAGCCAGGTGTGAGGCGAGGGTGAGGGGGCCGCAGTACAAACCGACCATTGCGCAATCCAGTGCATCGAGTCGAGGTTTTGCGAGTTTTCCCGCCTCGAGCAGAACGGGCCATCTTCCTGAGTCTTTTGTCGGAAGCTTGAGGCCGAGCTGCCTGGGCGAGACCATCTGCGCACAGGGGTGAGTCGCGACGGAAGGAACATTGTCCGGCCACCAGCTCAGTTCACATCCCACTGCGTTGGCTTCGACGGAAAGGTCGAAGACGAGCGGAATTCCATCCGCCCGGTATCTTTTCGCGGCTGCTTCGACGCCTTTTGCGATGAGTTCCGGGTCCTGCAGATACCTGTCGGCCGTCTCACCCAGGAGGTACGCGCAATTGATGCACGCATAAGGAAACCACGGTGCCCTGGGTGTTCGGTTGCAGCGAAGTGCTTCAATAAGCATTTTCTTCGACATGATTTCTCCTCTTCATTCTCCAATGCGCGCAGGCTGTCCGTTTGCGCCTGACAACCCTGGAGCCGGCCGGTCCGATCAGGCGCTTTTCACGGCAGCCATGACTCTTTTTGCCTCGCCCACCACGTCGGCGGCCGAGTCGGCATATCCGTCGGCATTGAACATCTTGGCGATCTCCCTGGTCACCGGCGCACCTCCAATGAGAACCCCGACATGAGGTTTCGTTTCTTTTACCATTCCGATAAGGCTCCGCATGCCCATCATAGTGGTCGTCATCATTGCGGAAACGCCGACGAGATCTGCATCGGTGCGTGCCAGTTCCTCGGCGAACCTCTTGTGGGGCACATTGTTGCCCAGGTCATGCACGTCGAAGCCGCCGATCTCCAGCATCATCTTTACGATGTTCTTCCCGATGTCATGAACGTCACCCTGCACCGTACCGAGGATGATTGTTCCCAGTGTGCGGGTGCTTGAGGCCTGCAGGTGCGGTCGAAGTACTTCCATCCCGGCGTTCATCGCTTCGGCGCACAAGAGCACTTCGGGGACGAAATATTCCTGCTGCTTGAAGAGGGCTCCCACCGTATCCATGCCCGTGGACAGGCCGTGCATAATGCCTTCCAGGGGATCGTACCCTCCCTCTATCAGCAGCCGGGCAGCCTGTGCCGCTCCCGCTTCGTCAAAGCCGACCACCGCATCGTGTAATTTCTTCAGTATTTCTTCCAGAGGCAGCATAGGAAGTTCCCTCCGAGGGTTTTCACATTCATGTGTCGAGGCGGTCCTGCCTTTCGGAATGCTCGACCGCCGTGCCAAAAGCCTTCCGTTTCGTTTGGAGCCGGACCATTCGAGGATACGCAGCGCCATCTCGTGTCCGTCGCCGCGGCATGGAGTCCATCAGCTTGATTCCGGCCGTCCAGCCTGCTTATCCTGGTGGAAATCGTCACGAGCCCTCCTCAGTTGCAGGACGTTTTCGAGAGGCGAATTCGGCGCTATGCCGCATCCCGGGGCCAGGAAGTCGACTCCACTCTCGAGTGCTGCCATGGCCTCCCGGTAACAATCCTCCTCGGTCCCCATGAAAAGTGTGGACGCGGCTGCGACATTTCCGAACACCCTGACCCCCCTGGCTCTCGCAGTCTCGATCGCCGCCTTCAGATCGGTCTTTTCTTCCAGGCTGATTCCCACAATGCCGGTTTCACACATGGAAGGGATGATCTTGTCGATATTGCCGCAGATGTGCAGAACTATGGGTCCGTCGACGGCGTTGACAATCCTTCGGATCACCGGGCTCACGATCCGTTCCCAGCTCTTCGGACTCAGCAGGTCGCCGCCCGATGTGGGATCGGCCATACAGAAATAGTCCGCACCGTTGCTGAAGGCGAAGCGGATAACCTGGATCAGAGCCTCGGCAGTGACATCGAGGGCCTTTTCCACGAAGGTGGGTTCCTTGATGGTCGCCCGCATCATCCGGTCGGTTCCCACGAGGTTTGCAGCACAGGTGAAAGGTCCTTCCGACATCCCGAAGATCACCAGGTCATTGCCGACCTTTTCCTTGAGCAGCCGGAACTGCTCCCGGTAGGCAGGAAATCTTCCACGACTCAACAGGTCCCGAGGGCATTCGAGGTTTTCGATGGATTGAGCAAAGGGATGCGACGCGATATAGTATTGCGAGTCAATGGCCGGCTCCCCGAGAGTGCATCCCAGAGCCTCGCTGACAGCCGTTATATCCCACCCCATGGCCTTGACCCAGTCAAACCCCGCGATCGTATGGCCGGCCATGGAGAGTCCGGCCATGCAGGCGGGGTCCACATCCGCAAGAGGCCTTTCGCAGCCGCACCTTTTCATAAGGTCCACGACGCCGTATGCCGTTGTGCACCCTGCCGGGACTTTGTCCACATCCTGCCCCTTGAGACGTCTCAGGAATCGTTCTTTCGGCTTCATAAAACTCCCTTTTCGATCACATCCGGTGGACCCGCAGCCGGGAAATTCGAACAAGCGTCGCTTCCATTTCCGGCCTGAATCACCACCACCTCACCAGATCCGTCACCTGGCGCCTGATCCTCACAAACTCGGGGTCTGCGATGTCGCGCGGGTGGAGAAGGTGCTGTACCCCCACCTCGCTCTTGATCTTCGTAGGCTTCTGGGTGAGCACCAGTATTCGTTCCGACAGGTACACGGCTTCTTCAAGGTTGTGTGTCACGAAGATCACTGTCTGTTTCGTTTTCTCCCAGAGCCTGACCAGGCTGTTTTCGATGCTGAAACGGGTGCTCGTGTCGAGCTGGCCGAAGGGTTCGTCCATGAGCAGCATGTCCGGTTCCGTGACAAAGGCCCTGGCAATGGCCACCCGCTGCTTCATCCCGGCGGAGATCTGGTTGGGAAAGAAGTCCTTGAAAGGGGTCAGCCCTGTCATCTCGAGCACATTCTGTACCCGCTCCCTGATTTCCGGTTCCGGATAGCCTTTGATCTCCAGTCCGATCTTGACGTTGTCCCAAACTGTTCGCCAGGGCAGGCAAGAAGGCTCCTGAAAGATGAACGAAACGTTGTGCTTTTTGAAATCGATGGCTTCCGCCCCCACGGTCACCGAGCCCTTGGTGGACGGCAGCAGCCTGGTGACCACGTTGCAGAAGGTGGTCTTTCCGCATCCTGTCGGTCCGACCACGCAGAGGAATTCTCCATCGTAGATGTCGAAGCTGATATCGTCGAGGACCACGAGGTCATCGAAGTACTTACTCAGGTTCTTGATGGTAATTTTCGGCTTTTTGGCGGACATGAGATTTCCTTCGTCTGTTCATTCCACAATCTCGCATTGCTGAGTGATCTCCGCCCGGACCTCGAGGAACCTCTCATCGGTAAGATCTCGAGGCCTCGGAATATCAACGACATACTCCTTCTTGATCGTTGCGGGGAGCTTCGTCAGCACCAGGATCCTGCTCGCCAGGTAGACCGCCTCCTCGATGTTGTTCGTAATGAACACAACGGTCTTCCTGTCCTGTTCCCAGATTCTCATGATCTCGATCTGCATGAGGTAACGCGTCTGGGCATCGAGGTGCCCGAAAGGTTCGTCCATGATCAGCAGATCCGGGCTTGTCGCATAGGCCCTTGCGATGGCAACCCGCTGTTTCATGCCTCCCGAGATCTGCCACGGGTAGTAGTTCTCATATCCTTCCAGGCCGACCAGTTTGATGACCTCGCTTCCTCGCGAAACCGCCTCGGCACGTCCCACACCCCGGATCTCCAGGCCCATGGTCACATCCTGCATCATGGTGTACCAGGGGATGCAGGATGGTTCCTGGAGCACGTAGGAAATATTGTGGATGTGGGGATTCACATCCTCGCCCATGATCCTGACGTGGCCTGACGTCGGCTTATCGATCCCGGAGAGTATGTTGCCCAGGGTGGTCTTGCCGCATCCTGTCGGTCCTACAACGACCAGAAACTCGTTGGGCCTGACTCTGAACCTGATGTCCCTCAGGACATCGATCTTCCCAAAACTCTTGCTCATGCTTACATCGAGAAGCGGGCTGTCCATTTGGTCTCCTAATCGATGGATACTTCCGATCTCCAACGAAACACTCTCTTTTCAACAACGATGAAGATTTCATTCATAAGAAAGCCGATGATTCCTATGACCAGCATTCCAACAATGATCTCGCCCATTCTGATCAGTTCCGCATACTTCAAAATGAGCCGCCCGACGCCGATCATCTCCCCTCCGATCATTTCGGCAGCCACGATACACATCCATGCTATTCCCAGACCCACGCGCATGCCCGTCGCGATGTCAGGCAGCACCGAAGGTATGACAATCTTGCGGATGATATAGGACCGGCTCGCACCAAAGACCTTTGCGACATTGACATGCACGGGATTGACCCGGGTCACGCTGAGCAGGGTCGTAATGAAGATCGGGAAGAAGGCTCCAAGCCAGATCAGAAACGCGTACCGCGAAAACCCGACCAGGAGAACGATGGCCATGGGAATCCATGCAATGGGAGGAATAAACCTTATGGGCTCGAGAACGGCCCGGGTCCGGTTGTACATTCTGGGCCAGAGACCCATGGCAAGACCCAGGGGGATCCCCAGCGCGCAGGCGGCCGCGAACCCCGCAAAAATCCGGATCAGGCTTGCCCAGATGTGCCTGGCCAGGCTTATCCCTTCGATATCTCCCTGGGTAGCCAGCCCGACAAACGCCTTCCAGATATCAGCCGGAGGCGGGAAAAAGGGGGACTGCTGCCACGCAGAGAAAAGGGTCCACAGCACGGCAACGACGATCAGGCTGAGTATGTTGTATAAGACCGTCTTGACTTGTTCCTTCTGTTTGTCGTTCATCGTGAAGCTCCCTGCCTTGATCCGTTCGAATTGGGATCCGGTGAACGGCCGTGGTGTTCAACCCCGTTCACCGGGTGAGAACCGGGTTCTACTGCTTCTTACCCACCTGTTCCTCCAGGAGAGCGGGCTGGTACAGGTCGCTGATGAAATTGTCCACGCTGGTGATGTTGCCCTTCTGAATCTTCCCGCTCTCCACGAGTCCGTCGACCATCAGCTTCAGACTCGGAACGTTGCAGAACGGCGGGAACGGATACTTCACCGTTTTCATGGCCTCCCTGATTACTTCTTCTTTCATGCCCGTGACCCTGACCATTATTTCAACGGATTCATCCTGGTTCGCCAGGAACCACTCGTACGCTTTCAGATAGACCTGGAGCACCTTTCGGGCCGTCTCCGGGTTCTTCTTGAGCATCTCTCCCTTGGTCACCAGCACGCAGCACTGGTGGTCGGGGAGGATATCGTGCGATGTAAGGATCTGGTGCCCGTAGCCCAGGTCGACGGCTCGCGCGGGATGGGGCGCCCAGGCGATAAAGCCGTCGATTTCCCCCTTCTGAAGAAAAATGGGCATATCGGAGACTTTCATGAACTTGTGAGCGATCTTGATGTCATGTTTTTTTGCCACCATGTCGACCATCGCGTCCTGGATCGATCCGATGCCCGGGGTACCGAGACTCTTTCCGTCCAGGGCCTTCGGAGACTGGATGGAGTCCTTGACCACCATGCTGGATCCCTCCGTGTTTGCACTGGCAAGGATGACCACATCCACTCCCTGCCCCCGGGTGATCATCGCCGGAACAGATCCGCAGCTTCCGAAGTCGACCTCCCCCGATGTCATGTGCTGCATAAGATACGACCCGGCAAGAAACTCGCCCCACGAAACCTCAAACCCCTCAGCCTCCAGCAGCTTCTTTTCCTTCATGATCATTACCGCGGGGCTGTGGAGCTGGTCCGCCACCAGGTACCCGAAGTGAATCTTCTTCTTTTGCGCGTCTGCCTGTGCATTCAGTCCCAAAACACACAGAAAAACCACCGCCACTACCCATCCACATCGCTTCGCCGTCCGTCTCATTGCGCCACTCCTTTTGGATGATCAAATAGAAATACGTGATCCGTGGAAATACACCTCACTCAGCCTGTTCACCAGCTGATGGGAAAATTGGACGAGTCGTTTAGTTTGAACCGGCCCTGCTTCATCTGGTCCTTCATCCATCGAGCCATGTTCAAATCATTCACATTCATGTAATGGGAAATATCCGAATATTTCATGGCTCTTAAATAGTTGAGTAAATCATTCCATACCAGGTCATCTATGACCGGTATAGGAATGACAATCGATAATTTCACATCATCGTTTTCTACTGTTATAATGCTTGGATTCATCTCATATAGTTCAGCAGATAATGAAAGAGATTTCTTTCTAAAACCATTCCTTGTTCCAGCGCCCACTACAATTCCGACTGATCCGTTGAGAAGGATCTTGCTTCCGACGCATATGGTTTTCAGATGCGAATTGGATGTTTCATTGATTCTTGTGTGTGGAATGAATGTGTTATATGTGACCATTCTTGCGTACTCGAGCTCCCTTGTGACGAAGGAACTCCGATAGTCATCCTCTTCCTGGGAAAGACATTCCACCTGGATTTCCCTGTTTTCGAGCACATCGGTCAGCAGTTTTTTGCCTGGAAGCAGTCCGTTGGACCAGTTATCCACCCTCTGATCGGCAAATACCTGGCTGTCCACGATGCCGAGGCGTTCGTTCGGAGCAGGCCCCGGGTAACCGGGAACGCCGTCCAGCCGGATGCTTTTCGCACGTGTGAAGGAGCCCCGGCCCGCCACGGGAACAAGGAGCATAGCCGCCGCTCCGGATATGCTGCTGCTGAATGACATGATGACGACATCCGCATGCCGGAGGACGGAGTCGTCATTCTTCTCCAGGTGCTTCAACAGGTCCTCTTCCGTGTATACCGAAGCCTTCCCGGCCAGTATCCTTTCGTTGATTTCCGAAACGCGCTTTCTACTTCCGGTCATCTGCCACCCCCGCGGTTTTCCTTCATGGGCTTAACGACCTCGACCAGGTGAAGCACCTTCTGCGGCAGGCGGCGCCTCTCGATTCCATCCACGAGCTGGATCATGCATCCGGGGCAGGTATTCACGACCAAGTCTGCGCCGGTGCGCTCGATGGAGTCGATTTTTTCCTTTCCTATTCGCCTGGACAGTTCATAGCTATGAAGACTGAAAGAGCCGCCGCATCCACAGCAGCCCCTCTCGTCCATCTCGATGAAATCCTTTTCGAAAGCCTGGCGCAGAATCCTTCTGGGTTGTTCGGTGATGCCTTGATAACGGGAAAGGTGACAGGGGTCGTGATAGGTCACGCGCGTACCGGGCGGAAGCACGGAACAGAACTGCATTCGCCCGGTGTCGGCCAGGTCGATCAACAACTCGGAAATGTCCCTGACCTTTTCCGCAAATTCCTGAAAATCCTGCTGGCGAGGATCGCCTGTGAACAGGTTGCTCCACCCTTCCTTCAGGGTGGAACCGCAGGTGGCACAGCCGGTGACCACCATGTCGACGTCCAGTGCGGAAAAGATCTCGAAATTGTTCAGGGCCGCCGCTTTGGCCGTTTGGATATCTCCGTTGGCCTGCATGGCTATGCCGCAGCAGCCCTGGTTCTTGGGAAATATAACCTCGACCCCCGCCGAGTTGAGTAAAGAGATGAGGGATCGGCCGACGTGAGGCAAGACGAACTCGGTGGCGCAACCCGAGAAGTAGGCAACCCGCAGTTTCGGGCTTTCCTCTCGGGGAACGCCGGGGTTGCGCTCCACCACCGTGTCGCTCAAAAAATCCCGCGCAATGGATGGGATCTGTCTGCCGGCGGCGGCTCCCAGAAAAAAGTTGGGAATATGCCGCACTTTCGACGACTCGCGTATTACCTTCTCGAAGTCTTTGCGCTTTTCACGTTTTGTGAGAGGCAACATCCACTGGAACCTCGATGCAAAACGGACCGCCCTCTTCATGGCCTCCTTGTCCGCCATGAGGGTCCCAAAGGCGATGGACTTGCCCAGGGAAAGCCCGTTGAGCCTGATCAGTTCGGACCTTGCAGCGAGGACCACCAGGTCGTTCCTTACTCCCCTCGGGCAGGCCGAGACACATCGTCCGCAGAGCAGGCATTTGTCGAAAATGCCTTTTTCCTGAAAGCCGGAAAGCGAATTTCCATACAGGCCCAATTCCCTGATGAGGTGATTTCGTCCCCTGGCCACAAACCTTTCATCGAAAGATTCCTGGTAGACAGGACACGAATAGAGGCAGTTTCCGCATTCGATGCACTTGCCTGCTTCGGTCTCGAAGATCTCGTCGACCTGCGATTTTCTTTCTTCTTTCATGATTATTCGTCCCTGCTTGAACAATGGCCACCTCGTTCAAAATCCTGCCCGAACGGCGCACATCACTTGCTCCGGAGCGTCAACTCGATATCCGAATCGGTGAGCAGAAATTCTCCTCTCTCCATGAGTTCCTTGAGGTACGTGGCGATCCTCTCGGCCCTGTACCGGTTCGACTGCCTGAATATGATGGGAACGTTCCGGTCGAAGATGCGAACCGAACCCAGGGAACCTCGCGGCAGGTCACCCTTGCCCTTGAACGCACCTCCCATGCAGTTCGCTGTGCAGGCTCCGCATGCGACGCACAGGTTTTCGTCGATGCGCTTGTCCTTCCACGATATCGCCCCCATGGGACAATAGTATTCAGCGGGGCATTGAAATGAACAGCAGATGCACCGGTCCGGATCGAACTCCACTTCCAGCTTCGCCCCGGCCCAGATATCGGCGTAGGTGAGATTGCACAGTGCGGTCCTGTCCGCCAGGTCGGCCACGGGAAGAGGAATATTTTCGTCGAGGCACCGGGAGAGACCGTCAAGAGTCTTCTCGTCCGTTATGGGAAACGGGACGGCAATGCCGTTGGTGACTTCCACTCCGTAGCTGGTCTTGAATCCGCCCATATACTGAGGGTCCATACTGAACATGTCCCCCGCGACGAAAAGGGCCTTCTTGGCGGGCGTACTGCGCGTCCCGTACCCGATGATGACCCCCGGCGACCCGTTGAGAAGTATCTTCATCCCGGACTTCAACACCGTTCTGTGCGGGTCGTTCTCCAGTGGATTCAGCTCTCCGCTGCCGCTGGCGGTAATACCTTTCAGGAGCGGAATCGGGCGGCAGGAGAAGATCGAAGCGGGATTCAACCGGTAGGACTTGATGTTCCTGATATTGCTGAACGCGACGTAATTCTGGAAATCATTGCGGAAATTATACAGCCTGGCGAACTTGATCTGTTCCAGGGTAATGCGCGTATAGACGGTCCTGCCTTCGGTGGTGAGGCATTCCACCTCAACTTCTTTGCCTTCCACGAGATCCCTCAATACGTGCCCGCCTCCGTAGCGCCCATGATGATCCCAGCTTTCCGTAGTCCCGTAGATGACGGCATCCACCAGTTCGGAATCCTCTTCGGGATTGCATACCGGAATACAGGGAACTCCGTTCAGGAAAAGCCTTTCAGCTCGAGCGGATCTGCCTTTTTCTCCCAGGGGGATTACAAGCATTGCTGATGTGCCGGACATGACTCCCCGGGTGCCCGTCGTTACCACATCCACGTCCGAAACCTTGAATTTATAACCCGATCTCACTTCCTTCTTGAATTCCATCGCCGTCATGACAACGGCTTCCCCCTTCTGGAGCTTCTCGTTGATCTCGGAAATGGTTTTTCCGTTCTTAGACATGGCAAATCTCCCAGAATCTCAGCCGACGATCTCTATCCGGCCCCATGCGCCCACGCGGTCTGAGGCGAGTATGACCGCCCCATCGGTCCCTATCTCCCTGGCTCTATCGAGACCCCTTTCGATGTCGGACACCCCCTTGACGATGTTGGCCACGGACGTGGCCGCGGCATCGGCCAGCGAGGCCGAAGCGGCAACGATCATAACGGCGTGGGCGTTTCCGAAGCTGATCGAATGCCCGAGTATTCCCGATGAAGTGCAGATCCCGATCGGAGACGAAGTAGGCCCCACCGCGATTCTCAACCCCTTGAGAGGGGAACTCTCCGCCAGAAGCAGGACTTCCTTTCTGGACGATGCATGAAAGAAGATGTCTCCACCGTTTTCCACGATGATCTCCGGGCTGGATTCCATCAGTCCGCGCCCGACAAATTCGGCCAGGGCCCCCGCCACGGCAGCCATGGGGCCCACACCCGCCTTCGCCCCTGCATCGATCATGACCCTGACGATTTCGGGAGCGCCCTCATCGGTTTCGACAGGAACCATGCTCCTCAGGAAGAATGGATTCACCGCAATGTAATCTTCGATCTGCCCGCGATAATGAACGACCAGCGGCATGGCTTCCCTGCTCAAATCACGGCATGCGGAGATGAGCAGGTCGCTCTGTTTGAGCCTTACCCTCGAACAGACCAGCCCCCCGTTCCTTACGAGACCCCGATACACCTGCGGGTCGATTTCGCGCACAGCGAGCATCAACGCACTCCATCCAGGGCACGGATGACCAGGTCGCCCATCTCTCTCAGTCTTTTCTCATTCAGGACAAATGCAATGTCCCGAGGGTATCCGAAGTAGATGCATTTCATGGTGCATCGCGTGGCACAGGCGGGCATGAAGCCCTTTCCCAGCCTTTCGACACAGGAGTCACAGGCATCCGCCTGGTCCGGCGATTCGAACCCTGCCGGGCAGGTTGTCCAGAAGTTGTACAGGCTGTAGTAGGGGCACGGAGAATTGCAGTACCTGCACGAGAGCGGCAGATGCATGGTCCTTTTCGCTGATTCGCCGTGTTTCACCGCTACGGGGATGGATCGAGGCCTGCCTGCCTGAACATCCCCGCCGGCATGTTCGATCCTGCATGCATACTGGCACGATCCGCAGCAGATGCATCTGTCCAGGTCGACCATCAGTACGGGTTCGTCCTGGTCGAACGTGTTCACATCCACATCCTGCGTCTTGAAATTCCTGCTTACGTGAATGATTTTCATTTCTTGAGATCCTGGTTCTTCGGGTTCCATACCTTTCGTTCGAACTGCCGAAATGCAGGCCGCGGCTGATCTGGGCTCTATCCGAGTTCTTTCATCAGCCTGGCGATTCCCACTCGAGCATGGTCGCGACTGGAATCGGACCTGAAGACCGTAACCATGGTGAAGGGGTTGCTGACCCGCCCGGATGAGGGGACATCGAAGAGGAGCTTCGGGTTGCCCCAGTTCATCACCGGCTGGCATCGGTCCGCACCCTCCGGGCACCATATGACTCGGGGGTCCACGTCGTCACACACCCAGGCGGGAGCCGAAAAACTTCCCCGGGCGTTCTCGACGGTGACCTTATCCCCGGTCTTGACTCCAATCACCTTTGCCAGCTTCGGATGGATTTTGACGGAAGGCTCGAGAGCCGGATTCCTGTCCGAAACGAAGTGCCCGAACTGCTCCACGTAATCGACCAGGAAGCCGGTGGTCAGGATCAGCGGGCAAGCGTCGGCGTCGGCTCCTGACTCGGCCGCGAACGCATCCTCCTTCGGTACAAGGCCCAGGAGGATTTTGCCCGAAGGAGTCGGAAAGCGTGTATCGCTGAGAGGGAACTTCTCGTTTCGTTGAAAAAGGATGTTCAACCCTCTCACGGTGCCTTTGACAAACCGCGTCGATTCGAGTTCGAGGTGTGAAGGGCAGGTGCAGGGCCAGAGGACACCGCCGGAAATTTGAGTGTTCGGATCGAGATCCGCAAAGGACATCGAGCCTGTCAGGGGATTCTTCCTCAAGAATTCATCGTATACTCCTGCATGGTCTTCACGGGCGTTGGCATCCTTCAGAACGTCCGCTTCCGGAAGGTCCAGGGCACAGGCCAGATCGATCCAGAAATCGAGCGGCGGCCGGCAGTCACCGGGAGGATCCACCACCTTCCTGTGACATTGAACCGCCCTGGTGTTGCTCACCGTCAACAGGCCCGTGTATTCCATCCAGTGGCTGGCAGGAATCGAGACATGGGCATGCTGGAACGTCTCGTTGGGATAAGCGGAAAGATGGACCACCAGGGGAACCCCTTCCAGGCCCGCCCGGACCCCCTCTCCGCCGGCCAGCACAGGATATGGATTCCCACGCCAGATGAGACAGGACGGCCGGGAATCGGGGTGCGCGAGAACTCTTTCGATGTCGATGTGCCCCGGACATTCCGCCATCGGCCGGGCATCTTCGAGCTCTGTTCCACCGTACGAACCATCGTCAAAGAGAAAAGGAGATACACCCAGAAGATTCACTCCTCCTCCGGGTATACCGATTGAACCCCTCACGCAGGCAATTGCGGCACAGCCGAACAGGTCTGCATCGGTGAGATGCCGCCTGGTGCTCCAGTCTCCGGCAATGACCTGGACCGGCCAAACCTTTCCAAGATGAAAAGCCAGGGTTTCGATCTCCCGGACGTCTATCCAGCATGTTTTGGCAACCCTTTCGGGAGAACATGCCTCCGTCTCCGCTCTTAGCCGGTCGAAGTCCTCCGTCCATTCGGAAATGAACTCCCTGTCCACCCAGCCGTTCCGGATGAGCAGATGCAGGATTCCTTTCAGAAGGATGGATTGGCTTCCCGGTTTTACTCGAACGGAGAACGTTGCCTTGGACGACGTGACGGTCTTTCTCGAATCGATGACAAGAAGCGTGGCGCCGCGATCCCTCGCATCGAGAATCGGCCCGAAGATCATGGGGTCGGATGCTGCCGGGTCGGAACAATAGACAAGAATGCAGCGGCTGTTGCACCAGTCGCGTGGAGTATTGCTCTGCATTTGGGAGGCCGGAATTCCGAACATCTTCCGAATGGCGCCGTCCGAACCGAACGGGCGCGGGAAGAACCGCCCCGGAGTATTCCGGGTTCCGAAGCCGTGGGCAAACCAGGTGCCTCCGGCCAGGTAGTCGAAGGGATCGGTTTCGTTTCCGTAAACAAACAGGGAGTCTTTGCCGTCTGCTTCAGTGAGTTCCCTGATTCTCCGCGCTGTGAAGGCGATCGCCTCATTCCATTCCACCCTCCGGAACGCACTGGATACATCCTCCCTTATGCGCGGCATGGTGAGACGATTCGGGTTGCCCAGGTGCAGGCAGGTGAGCATGCCTTTCGGGCAGACGGAACCCTTGTTGAGGGGATGTTCTTCATCTCCCAGGATGTCCACCAGTTTCCCCGCCTCCGTGAAGGCCTTCAGCCCGCATCCCGTGGGACAGTTGCCGCAGGTGGTCTTCCGGATGCGATCAAAGGATCTGGTTGTTTCCTGCCTTTTTCTGAATGTCATGGGAGACCTCGTGAAATGGTTGCATGATCGGAAATCGCGGCTGCCGGGGGCTTCCGGGTCGCACAGCACAGACGCGGGCGCCGCGTGAGTCCGAACAGGCGTCCGGTGAAGTCGTCGGCGCCTTTCGGGCTAATCGCGGCAGTGGCGGCGGAGCTGCCTTAATCCACGTTCAAGTGCCTGTATTTATCCAGAAGGCGGACAGGCTTCTTCAGGGCGTCCCGTCTGAACGGTTCCGCAAGCACCCTCTCCCCTCCTTCAATCATTGCATTGATGACGCACGGCTTCCCCGACGCAACCGCCTCGCGCACCACGTCGCCAATATCCCTGTGATCCTCGACCTTGTATCCGTTCGCCCCCATTGCCTTTGCCAGCTCCGCGTAATCCGGGTTCTCCGAGAGGTTGCTTCCCACAAATCGATTGTTGTAGTAGTCGATCTGGTTCTTCTTTTCCGCGCCCCATTCGAGATTGTTGGCAACAACGGCAATGATCGGGATATTTTCCCGCACAGCCGTCATGACTTCCGCTATCCCGCTGATGCCGTATGCGCCGTCGCCCTGAAAAGCGAAAACAGGAGTATCCGGTCTGCCTATTTTTGCCCCCATGGCGGCTCCAAAGGCAAAGCCGCAGTTTCCCCAGGAAAGGGCCGAAATGTGCTGGCGTATCCCGTTGAACTTGAAGTAGGCATTGCACATGGATGAGTTGTTGCCGATGTCCGTAGCGACAATGCTCCCCTTCGGGATGGCCAGGGAAAGCTCTCGAAGGAAGCGCCGCGGATGCATCGGTTTTCCCGTGGCCTGGGACCAGCTGTCGAGTTCATCGGCCCAGGTCTTCCTCTCGTTGTCGATGTCCTTCAAACGCTCCTTGTTCACATCCAGGTCCGGCTTCATCAGGCGAAGCACTCTCAACAGTTCGGCTGCGTATTCCTTCACATCAGCACAGGAAGCCACTTCGACCTTCCTGCTCAACCCCAGTACTCGAGGATCGACATCGACCTGGATGATCTTGGCCTTCTCGGGCCAGTAGTCGATCCCGTATTGGGGAAGTGTGCCGAAAGGTCCGAGCCGGGAACCCAGTGCAATCACCACGTCCGCTTTTGCCAGCGTTCGCATGGCCGCCTTGGATCCACAGTAGCCGATGGGACCCAATGCGAGATGATGTTCCTGGGGGAAGGAATCATTGTGCAGGTAGCTGTTGACAACAGGGGCCGTCAGGTACTCGGCCACCGCCCTGACCTCGTCCAGCGCATTGCCCTGGGACACGCCCCCGCCGGCCAGAATGACGGGATATGTGGCTTCGGCGAGCAGCCATGCGGCATCCTCGAGAGCATCCCTGGATCCGACACCCCGCGGGATCACCTTCGTCCCATAGATTTCCGCTTCGAGTTCCCCGTAGAAGTTGTCTCGAGGGATATTCAACTGCGTCGGCCCGTTAAGATTCTTTGCCATAAAAAAGGCCCGCCTTGCCAATTCAGCCATCCTTTCGGCGCGGTTAACCCTCACCTGGTATACCGTCTGCTCATGAAACATGGGCAGTTGGTCCAATTCCTGGAACCCCCCCGTCCCAATCCCCATGGATCCCGTTTCAGGAGTGATGGCCACCACGGGGGAATGCGCCCAATATGCAGCCGTGATTGCAGATACAAAGTTGGTCACACCCGGTCCGTTCTGCGCTATGCAGACCTGGGGCCGACCTGTCACACGCGCCAGGCCGTCCGCAGCAT
>JABUEY010000182.1 GCA_013314815.1 Syntrophobacteraceae bacterium | reverse complement strand
TCGGCCCGAAACTGGGGTGGCCGCCGTTACGGCCACCTGAGCGTTGAAGAGGAGCGCCGGTTCCTTTCAAGGTTTCTCCAGCAAGCCGAAGAAGGTGGCGTGATCGTCGTGAGCGAAATCAAACGAGCCTTTGAGTCCCTGATTGGCAAGAAGGTTGCCAAGACCACGATCTACAGATTGCTTGACCGGTGATGTTTCAAGATGAGGGACGGTTTGGGAGAATCAGCAGTCCACGGCGCTGCTGGGCTCTCGGTGGAATTCGCCCCAACGTGCCAAGCCAGATCGTGCGCGAGTACACCTATGCTTATGCGGCATTGTCCCCTCATGACGGGATAAAGGATTCGCTGGTCTTGCCCCAGGTAAATGCATCGGCCATGTCGCTGTTTCTTCGCGAGGTCAGCACTCGTCACCCGGAAGAGTTCATCCTCATGGTCATGGATGAAGCGGGCTGGCACAAGGCTGAAAAGCTGACGGTGCCGACGAACATGCACCTGGTTTTCCTTCCGCCTTACAGTCCGGAACTCAACCCGGTCGAGCACATATGGGAGAGCATCCGTGAGAACTGGTTCGGAAACGAGGCATTTGAAAGCATGGATGGGGTGGAAGACCAATGGGTCAAAGCTCTCTTTGGTCTCGAAAATGACCCCGCAATGGTGCGGGGCCTGACCGCATTTCCATCAATCATTAGCATTAATATGAACGCAACTTAGTATGAGACCGCAGGGGATAAAGGTCTTGAGCCTGATCTTCATCGACTCCGTGGAGAAGTACCGGAAATACGGGTCAGACGGCAATCCGGTAAAAGGCGATTATGCCCGTATTTTTGAGGAAGAGTATCAACGGCTGGGCAAGCACCCGGACTATCACACGCTGTTCCAGGAGGCAGATCTTTCAGCAACAGCCGAGCAGGTACACAACGGCTATTTCTCCATCGACAAAAAGGGTGTCTTGAGCGACACCGCTGAAAACAACCAGTCCAACCGGGATAATGCCGAACGGGCGTACAACCTGATTATGCGGGAAAAGGAAAAACTTCTTGGGCTTGAGACCCCCTTAAAATTCATATTTTCGCATTCTGCATTGAAAGAGGGCTGGGACAACCCCAACGTTTTTCAGATTTGCACGTTGCGGGAGATGACAACCGAGCGCGAACGCCGGCAGACCATCGGACGGGGACTCCGCCTCTGCGTAAACCAGGATGGTAATCGCCTGCATGGCTTCGAAACCAACACGCTTACAGTGATCGCCACCGAGGGTTATGAGCAGTTTGCCGAAAATCTCCAGAAAGAGATCGAGGAAGATACCGGAATTCGCTTCGGCATCGTTGCTGATCAACAATTCGCCGGTATCCCGGTTACCGCAGCAGATGGACAAGTGACACCGCTGGGATTCGAGCAGTCAAAGGCATTATGGAAGCATCTTAAAGATCAAGGATACATCGACGCAACGGGCAAGGTACAAGAATCACTGAAAAAGGCGCTCAAGGACGGTTCCCTGAAGGTGCCGGAAGCCTTAGCGGCACAACTGCCACAGATCAGGGAAGTGCTGCGCAAGCTGGCCGGCAAGCTAGAAATCAAGAACGCGGATGATCGCAGGCAAGTGCGTACTCGCCAGGCGGTTCTGCGTGGCGCTGAGTTTACGGCCCTCTGGGACCGCATCAAGCACAAGACCACATATCGCGTGGACTTTGACAACGAAAAACTGATTCGCCGCTGCATCAGAGCAATCCAGAAAGCCCCACCGATTGCTAAGACTCGGCTCCAATGGCGCAAAGCCGATCTGGCCATCGGCCGGGCTGGCGTGGAGGCAAGTGAGACAGGCGCGGCGGCACCGGTGGTGATCGACGAGCAGGATATTGAGCTTCCCGATTTGGTGACCGACCTGCAGGACAAGACACAGCTCACTCGTCGCACCATCGTGCGCATTCTTACAGACAGTGGGAGACTGAGTGACTTTAAGCGCAATCCCCAGCAGTTCATCGAGTTGGTCGGCGAATCGATCAGTCGTGTCAAACGGTTGGCCATTGTCGACGGGATCAAATATCAGCGGCTGGGAGACGAGTACTTTTATGCGCAGGAGCTGTTTGAGCAGGAAGAGCTGACCGGTTATCTCAAGAACATGCTCACCGACACGCAGAAGTCGGTATTCGAGCATGTCGTGTATGAATCAAACATCGAGGCCACCTTTGCCGACCAACTGGAGAAGAACGAAGCGGTCAAGGTGTACGCCAAGTTTCCCGGCTGGTTCCAAGTACCGACACCTCTTGGCTCATATTGCCCCGACTGGGCAGTCTTGGTGGAGATGGACGGCGCCGAGCGCCTCTATTTCGTTGTCGAGACGAAGAGCAGCATGTTTCCTGAGATCTTCGCGACCGTGAAAACGCTAAGATCGCGTGTGGCAAGGAACACTTCAGGGCATTGGAAACGGATGATAACCCAGCGAGGTTTGTGCGGGCGTCGCGGCTGGAAGATGTTTTGGTAGCAGAATGAGGGCGGTTTGACAGATCATCCGTGATGAAATATAGTTAATACGTAATTACGTAACACTGAGTATGGAAAAAGTACCCGAGAAAACTAAAGAAACAAGGGAAGAGGCAATGCCACTGGTAAAGGTAATCCGTCATGGCCAAATTACGCTTCCGAAAGGAATCCGAGATGCCCTGGGGATTAAAGAGGGGGATCTTTTGGAGGTGAAGCTGGGCAAGGCCGAAATGACCATCAAGGCCAAAGCGGTGGTGGACAGAGAACAGGCAAAGGATAAATTCTTTCAGATGGTGGACGAGATGCGGGCCTCTATGAAAGATGAGGACCCGGAGGTGATTGAACGGGAGATTGAAGAAGCCATCCGTGCCGTAAGGAAATCTAAATCCAAAACGACGAAGCAGAAATGACGCGCATCGTCGTTGATGCTAACGTCTTCGTCAGCGCGATCCTGACGCCCGGTTCGACCTCGGCCAGGGTTCTTGACTTGGTCAGGGGGAACAACGTCGAGCTCTTGCTCTCCGAAATTATCCTTGAGGAAATCAGGAGGGTTCTTGAGTACCCCAAAATTGCGAAGCGTCACAGGCGAAGCCGCGAAGAACTCAGAGTGCTCGTGGACGAGTATGCCCAGTTGTAAATGATGGCGCTTGATTTGAGCATCCTTTGAAGGATTTCCATGATCAGGCGGCACCGGTGCGAGACCATCACCATCCAGGAGGCCATGGTGGAGCGGGGGATCTCGATGCCGTAGCGGTCGAGGATTTTCGAGAGCCGGTAAAGCGGGGTGCCGTCGGCGTACTTGGCGGTGGCCACATACGCAAGGGTGCCCGCCGTGGCAAGGCCTTTGGGGATCATCTCGGCAGGAAGGTCGGCGATTCTGACCGCTCCCCCCTCGCTTTCCACTCCCTCACAGCCCTTGCACGCGTACTTGGGACGAATGGTTCGAATGACTTGCACCCTGGCGGGAATGATGTCGAGCTTCTCCGAGACCTCTTCCCCGATCCGGGAAAGAGCGGTCCCACAGGCACACACTTTCTCTTCCTCGGCAATATCGACCGTCACCTCGGTTCTCGGCAAGTGCTCGGGAAGAGGCTTTCGTTTGGGCTTTTGACGGGTGTGGGCGGGAACAGCGATCTGCTCTTTTACCGGTGCTTCTTGCGCAGCCACTTCGGCTTCATTGAAAAGCAGGAACTCGATGTGCGATTCACGATCACGGATGATCGCTTTGAGCAGCTCAAAATCATCGGGTAAAAGGGCCTCGTTCATGGAAAACACACTACCACAAAAGAGCCCGCTTTCGCATGTCGGTGATCCCCAAAGCCAGGTGGACCCGGGTGTGCTGAGCAGGAGCGATCATTGCCCGAGCACAAAGCCCTGCCCCTCTGTCACTCCCCCGCCTCGGCGCTCGGGTTGCTCCCCAGCAGAGCCCTATCTTCCGGGCGGGCAGAGACAAGATAGCACACAGGAGAGCTCAGCAGGAAGAGCGCAAACCAACAACAGAGGTCGGCCAGGGAAGCAATCCACCTTAAACAAGACCGATTTCTGTCTTGACAACGGGGTACACCTCAGGGATTCAGTCCACTCCAGCCGATGAAAAAAGCCATACAGAACACAATCCTCCTCACCTTCTTCATTTTGTTAAACAACTGAAAACGGAAAAACTTGCGCGAGAAGGTGAAAAAAGTTGAAAAAATGATTGGTGAAGTTTGAAGGCTGAGGAGTAGGAAGGCAAGGAAAGAGGGAAAGCGTAAGTTGTGCCCGCCATCCGAGAAACAATAGAAGGCGGGCAATGAAAGCACCTGTTTTTGAGGCGAAGGGTTATTGCGGGATGTAGCCGTCTGTCAAGGTTTCGAGGAAGGCTACGATGTCATCCACCTGCTGGTCAGTTAGGCCTAATTGGCCGAAGGTCCTTGGCATTGGCGGCATGTGCCGGTGTACGTTTTCCGGTACTTCGGGAGGTGGCCAGCCAGCCCCAGCAACATCACGGGTGTTGTTGAACATTACTACTTCCCGAAGGGTCGAGAAGACGCCGTTGTGCTCGTAAGGTGGGGTAACAGCACAGTTTCGAAGGGATGGTATCTTGAACTTGCCGTCTTCCTTAGCCGCCACATCCTCTGGGTACCCGGCCGAACGGAGAAAATCGCCCAGGCCGCGATCCACGTAGCTTTCCCCGGCCGGATTGAGGGGCATGGGCAGATCATAGAACGGCAGGTCCGGATTGCGCGGGGCGCCAACGTTTTGATACCCGAAGCTGGTGAACAGATCGGGGTCGTTAGAGTCGGGTTTTGCAAGGGAGTGGCAGTTTGCGCACTTGGCCCCCATCATGCCGGTGTTGGTGAAGAGCAGATAGCCGTTGTACTCCGAGTCCGTGAACACCGCCTGGCCCGCTTTCCAGTAGTCGTATTTTGACGTGAAAGGGTTGACCTCGGAGGAGCGCTCATAACTTGCAATTGCCTGCGCCACATTCTCGTAGGCCTTGTCCACGTCATCGAGTGACCTCTTTCCGAAGACCTGTTGGAATAACTTGGCATAACTGGACTGGCGAATGCCGAGGATTACCGTCGCTTTCCTCAGATTGTGCATCTCCAGGGGGTTCAGAAACGGTGCCTTAGCCTGGTCCTCCAAAGTGTTGGCACGCCCGTCCCAGAAAAGACCGCCCACGTACATCCCCTCCATGATCCCGGGCCGCATGGTCTGGTCATACTGAAGTACCGGGCTGAACATGGCATAAGAGACGCTTGGCGCGTTGCGGTTGCCGTACCGGCTCGGTATTGCTCCCTGGGAAACCGGCAGACCTGTGACGGGATTGGCGAAACCCGCCGATGGGTCATGGCAGGATGCACAAGACTGCCCTACCGGTTTGGAGAGATTCGCATCGAAAAAGATCAGTTTCCCCAAGTTCTCGATAGGGAGCAGCTCGTTTTCCCCAGCATTGGCCGGCACAGCCAGTGCACCCGTAAGGCAAAGAACTGCCAACGACAGAATTATCACCAGGTTTGTAGATCGATTGATCATTTGCATTCCCCCTTTGATGTTTCCGGAAAGCGTGGCTGACCGATCATTTCTTGACTGAAATATGATGAAAGGAGCCGCAGTGTTATGGTTGCCAACCAGGATAGCGGGAAGCTATCACCTGATCAATTAGGTGAAACGTGCATTTTGGCGGCATGAAACATGTACACAGATACTACCGGATGAAGGAAAGACTAAGGCGCATCGGTGCTCGGCCCATCCATATCCTTCCCTTCCTCGAGGAGAAGGGACGTGACCGAACCTTGTGCAGGCAAAAGAGTGGGACTGCTCACTGTCTACTTCCAGCAGGTCTATGAAGGCAAGACCTACCGGTTCAGGAGAGTGATGAGAGCCGCTGAGAGGACCATCGATCGCAAGGGCCAGCTCCTTCTCATGCCTTAGACCTACAAAAGATCAGAACGGGCGCTCGCCCACCATGAGCTCACGG
>JABUEY010000181.1 GCA_013314815.1 Syntrophobacteraceae bacterium | reverse complement strand
GCGAAGAGCCGCATGAGTTCGCTGACGACGACATTGTCAGGGTCCTGGTGAAAGATCCGGGTGCACTGGTCGGGAGTGACTTCCGCCAGTTCTTTGGCGGAAAAAGGTCCATGGTCCCTGAAATGGTCACAAAGAGACGAGGCGATGGTGAAATATCCGGACATGCCGGGGCGCTTTCGAAGGTGCGGGAAGTATCCCGACCCGAAATTGATGGTATCCAGGGTGAGCAGGAAGGCTGTCGTGTCTTCCCCATGCCCCAGATAATGGTGGACGGGATCGAGTTCGGGAAGGAACATCTGTTCGAGCGGCAGAGTTCCGGCGTAGGCGGAGATGCCGTCGAAGTTGATCTTCACATGGGATGACTGTTCCACTACCTTTCTGCATCCCGTGCGTACCTGATCGAGAAAACCGGCCATGGGTGTTCGTCCTTTTGAAATAAAGTGCGCGGATCCGGGATTCCAGGTGTGAAGCGCCCGAACTGGGGCGGTTCGAAACAGGAAGTCCTCCTGCCGGCGTACGCACTCGCACATTGACCCATACAGCAAAATGCCACGGCTGTCGAGACCTTCCCTCTGTCCGGCTATCCGCAGCCTGCGTGTCCTTCGCCGAGCGGTGCTCCGTTCGTTGCGGTGTCCCTGATCTCCCCGCAACGCCGCCTTGCATTCGAGGCCGGGTGCATTAGAATAAGCCGAGACGACAAATCGCGGAAAGTGTGCAGTGCCCCTCCGGATAGGGGAAATAACTTTTCATTGCAGTCATAGCCGCTTTTCCCGGCTTCCTCGGGATACTTTCGACCGTGCTCCGGTGCCTTCGGGAGGGAGCCTAGCGCCGGCCTTCGAGGCTGCCGGCCGGGATGTCCAGCCTGAGGGATAGGAGAGCGGCCGGGAAGTCGTCATGCATTGAATGCCAAGACAAGGAGGTAACCATGTCAAACCGGATCGGAAGCTCACCCGTCAGCCGCAGGCGATTCCTTTATACCGCGGCGGGAGGATGTGTTCTAATCGCTTCAGGCCTGGCCGGAATACAGGGCTGTTCCAAGCCTGCCACCGAATCAAGCCTGGCTCTGCCTCCTCTGCCGTACAAACCCGATGCCCTCGAACCGTTCATCTCCTCCAGGACAATGGACTTCCATTACGGCAAGCACCACAAGGCCTACGTGGACAAGGCCGTCGAACTGATCAGAAAGGCAGGCATGTCCGGCCTTTCCCTCGATCAGGTCATCCTGCAGACTGCCGGCTCTCCAGATAAGGCCCCTCTTTTCAACAACGCCGCCCAGGCCTGGAACCATGATTTCTACTGGAAGTGCATGGTTCCGGGAGGGAGCAGGCCCGGCGATGACATGATGAAACACATCCAGGCATCGTTTGGCAGCTACGATCATTTCAAGAAGGAATTCGTGAATGCGGCATTGACTCAATTCGGAAGCGGCTGGGCATGGCTGGTGGCCGATGGAGGGAGACTCAAGGTGGTCAGGACCTCCAACGCCGACAATCCCATGGTTTCCGGGCAAAAACCGCTGCTGACCATCGATGTCTGGGAACATGCCTATTACCTGGATTACCAGAACCGACGGGCGGATTATGTGAATGCCGTGGTCGACAATCTTTTGAACTGGGACTTTGCCGCCTCCAATATGGCCAAAGCCTGATGAGGCGTTTGGACGATTCCGCCCGGGCAAAGCCCTTATAACGGTGCAAGGCCGGGATCTCCAATAGAATCCCTTTTGGTTCTTCCGGCAAACGCGTACCCGGACAGTTGTCGCACAAAGGTGGAATACACCGGCAACAACGTCATTCCCGCAACATCGTCATGGTGAATCATGATGTGATGCCATCGATTCTCTGCGTGAAAAGCACATGAGGTATTCGTTTGCCGGGTGAACCTCCCTTTTCGCACCCGGGCCGGGAAAGCCCGGGTGTTCCTGCGGTTGCGGACTTGCCTGTCCGGGGAAAGGTCTATGGAGTACTTTTCCCACGTGATTTCAGGGAACGGCCCGGAGTGCTGAACCACGAGATTTGTCCGGACTCGCCGGCGGGCGGATCCCCGGACGGTTGATGTTTCGGTAAGCCGGTGATCCAAATGTTCGGGCGCTATGCCGGGGCGGATCCGCACTGGGTGGCACGAGGAGGAATTTCCATCCGGAAAGGTGAATAACGACATGCGATCCTGCAAGTGTTTTTTGCTGGTTGCCGCGGTGGTGCTGTCGCTTCTACTCACCGGAGGCTGTATCAAGCCGAAGATCACTCTCTTTCCCGATGGGACGGAGCCCCTCGAGGAGTCCGTGCTCCAGGGCAGGGACAGGGACAAGATCCTGGTCATTCCCGTGAAGGGCATCCTTTCTGAATCTCCCTCCGACCGCCTGCTGCGCCGCCGGCCGGGCACCGTACAGGAAGTGGTCGCCCGGTTGAAGAAAGCCGAAAAGGACAAGAGAATCAAGGCGGTGATCCTTAAAATCGACTCACCGGGAGGCTCCGTCACCGCAAGCGATATTCTGTACCACGAAATTGTTCAGTACAGGGAAAGAACCCGTGCGGTGGTGGTCGCCGTCCTGATGAGTGTTGCCACTTCGGGGGCTTACTATGTGTCTCTCCCGGCGGATTTCATTCTCGCCCATCCAACCACTGTTACGGGTTCTGTGGGAGTCATCTTTCTGCAGCCCAAGGTGGACGGACTCATGGACAAGATCGGACTTGCCTTCGAAGTGGAAAAATCAGGGCGGAACAAGGACATGGGTTCACCCTTTCGTAGAAGCACCGAGGAGGAGCAACAGATCCTGCAGGGACTCATCAACGAAATGGGCGGCAAGTTCATGAACCTGGTGGCCGCTCATCGCAGGCTGGATGAAAACACCCTGGCAGACGTTTCCACCGCCCGCATCTACCTGGCCGATGAAGCCCTTCGCCTGAACCTGGTCGACAGGATCGGCTACCTGGACGACGCCGTCGAACAGGCGAAGAGACTCGCAGAACTTTCGAGGGATCCTAAGATCATTGCCTATCGGCGGGCGGAATATCCCGATGACAACATATACAACTACAACGCATCGGCGGGCAGACTTGTCGATGGAACCCTCAATCCACTGGAATGGACCCTTGCGGAATCCATTCCTCCCATGCGCGGCGGGTTCTATTACCTTTGGCTGCCTGGTTCCGGAGGGGACTAGGGTGCAGCCTTCGGCATATGGTGAATAATGAGGGCAAAGATCACGATGTCGGCGAAGACGTGAGCGATCCATGGTGCAAGCAGCCCACCGGACATGCGGCACAGTGATCCGAGAGCCATGCCGTAGGCGCCCGCCATGATCGCTCCTTCGATGCCTCTCGGGAACCCCTGGGCGAAGTGCATGAGACCAAAAAGCGCTCCCTGAACGATCAGTGCCCCCCGGCCTTGAAGAGGCGTGCTGTCCATCGCCTGCAGGAAGATGCCCCTGAACACTGCTTCCTCGATTGCGGCGTTGAAGAGCGCAAAAAAGATTCCGGAAAGAACGAGCGCCCAGAGGGGCAATTTCGGGACCTGTCCGGCATAGACATCCATCGAGGGTTCAAGCAGCACTACCCAGAGGACCAGGAAGACCCCGGACAAAATGCACGTGATCATCACCATGGAAAGAGTGCGTCTATCCAGCCGGCCGAGGCGCAGCCAGAAAACGGACCGGCGCAGGGCGGGTATGGAGAGGGTTGCCATGGCGTACAGAACAAGAGGCAGGAGCAACCTGAAAGGCCAGGTGTGAAGGAAGGGGGGAGCCGCAATGTAGAACAGGGACAGAAAAAAGCAGAACAGGGTGATGTGGATTGCCTGGACCTTTTTCATCGCAGCCGCCGCCAAACCCAGGATCAGGAAGGTCAGGACATACAATTCGAGGTTGCGCATACCCGTCACGGCGGACACGGCGATGCCGGCCGCAGCCGCAAGAACCACCATCGATCCCTGCCATGTATTCATCGCATCATTTCCTTTCGCGCGTAATGGGATCCGCATCCGTCATAATTCAACCCGGGATCGTGCGGTATTGACTTGCCCTTTGCACATGCTTAAGCTTCTGTTACAAGGTTATATTGTGAAAATGGGCATCATGACCATGCGGATCTCCACGTATAGCATGAAAATCGCAAAAAACATCGAGTACGAAGTATTTTGAACGAATCTTCAGCTGTATTCGCCTCGCGACACGATCATCTCCTTCTCACCCGGGTGCCTAAATGAATTTATGCGGTCCTCTTTGTTTCAGGGCACGTCCCTTTTGAGAAACATCATTGGGGCGTGTCCTGGCAATTTCTTGAAAGTGTTTTCGATCGCTGCCGATCAGGATGCGGTCACCGGGGTGAAAAGCGCATCCGGGGAGGCAATGAGAGGAAGTGGCGGGAGCTGGTTGACAGAACCAATGTGTATCAGGAAGGAGGCAAGATTATGAGAGACCTGAAGGCAGGAAGTATCATGGTAAGGCCCGTCGCGATCGCCAGGCGTAATTCTCCCGCGCGGGATGTGGCTCTTCAACTGCTCAGCGGCCTCTACAGCGGCATGCCCGTGGTCAATGACGAGGGCCAGATCATCGGTGTTGTGACGGAACTGGATCTCCTGGAAGCGGTTGACGAAGGCAAGGAACTGGCCAAGCTCACCGCCGAAGACGTGATGACGAAGGAAACCATTACCGTGGATCTCGACACCAGTGCAAGCAAGATGATCAAGATCATGAGGGAAAAACACATCATCCGCCTGCCCGTTACCGAGAACGGCAAGGTGGTGGGCATTGTGTCGAGGTGTGACATCCTGAGGACGGTGGTCGATCCTTATCTCGTCGTTCTGTAGCGCCGGGTCTGTTCCTGGTCGTATGAATCGCCCCGTTGCACTCCGAGGGCAGGGAGCAGAAAGCTCCATGCCCTCGATTCTTCTGGTTCATAAACGAGTACCCCCTCGGTGCTTTTCACGCATCCGGTGCCATTCGCGAAAACGGTCGATGGCATCGGGAGGTACTCGTTTGCCGGATGAACCATCATGAAAACCTGCGCAGTCCATGCACTCCAAAGGCATGGTCGTTTCTCAGGCTGCTCATGGCCATTTTCTTCTGTTTATCCTGTCCGGTAGGGCTGCCGGCTACCTGCTATCCCCCCCCAAAACGATATTTCAATCGATTATGGATGTGGACACCTGTCTTGCTTTCTGTACACTGATGATGGGTTCTTGAAAATTCCGGGAGGAAATGATAGGTGTTCGACGGTTCTTTTGCGTATTTCCAATGGAAGGCGCATGCACCGACCGGATCATCCCGGCAGCAGGAATACAGTATTCGAACCAGCAGAAACAGGAAGTCCCATGGCAGAGATAAAGAGCACTCTGGACCTGGTCCTGGAACGGACCCGGAACCTCGTTATGACGGAGAAGGAAAAGATCGAGAATGCCCGAGTCGAGTTCAGGCGCAGCCTTGGCGGCCTTCTTCAGCGGCACCAGGACCGAGCGCTGACTCTCAAGCAGTTCAGGCAGGAACTTGCACAGTTGCAGGAGCAGACGGGAATCAGCGATGTGCGCGCCATAATCGAGGAGATTGCCGCGCGCATGGATATCGACAGGAGGAGCGAACCCCTGTTCGAAATTCTTGCCGAGGTTTGCGGGGTGGATGGGAAAGGGTTCGAGTCCATCCTGGATGACTACACGGATGCTGTCGAGGGCGCTCGTCAATCGAGGATCGAGAGGGTCAGGGACAGGCTTTTAAAAGTGAACGGGATCTCCGGTGCCGCCGTCAGGCCCTGCCTGGAAGGAGACAGAGAATGGGAGGCGGAGCTTCGAAATATCCGTGACCACTTTATCGGCCTCCTGAACGAGGAAACGAAGAGGGTCCTGGATTCCCTGCCCGCGTGACAGGGGGCTGAGCCGGCGGCTTTTCCCCTTTGCTCCAGGCCCTGTGAACCATGGCCAGGTCTCAGGATCTCCATGATCCCCATAAGTCTCAGCTCTGTTCCCGGATGTTTCTCTTTTCG
>JABUEY010000180.1 GCA_013314815.1 Syntrophobacteraceae bacterium | reverse complement strand
CCATCGAAGCGACTGCAGCGTCTTCCAGATTCCTCGCCTTTGTCTTCAGGGTACATCCCGGATAGTAGCTAATCTTCATAACACTCCTCAACTTGTTAATTTTCTGAAGCAGCTGACCAGAGCGATTTGAGGTAACTCCTTCACTGTCTCAGCGGGCAGCTTGGAAGGTTCAACAAGGTTCACGTTTTTCCTGAGAGTGAGAAGCCGTATGGCCTCCATCACACGGGCAATGTCGATGCCTCTCGGGCAGTTCACCGTGCAGGTGTGACAGGAAGCGCAGGTCCAGCACGTCCTGGTTTCCCCTACCCGCTCTTCCATGCCGAGCTGAGCCATGCGCATGACTTTGCGCGGCACAGAATCCATGTGGCCGGACATGGGGCAGGCCCCGGCACAGGTCCCGCACTGAAAGCATTTGTAGACGTCCTGCCCGCTCAGCTTGGCAAGTCTCTCGATGAATTCACGCTTGATCGTTTTGTCAGAGATTTCAATCGGCATGTTCTCCCTCGTCTCGTATAGAGTTATCGGCAAAAACCGGGATCGGTTCTTGCCCATGGGCAGGCTTCCTTCGGAGAATCGACAGGAAATTCGTCCGCCCGCGGTCTGCAGCCCCGCTGCAATCCCCGCCACCGCAGGTCGTCTCCGAACAAAACCCGGCTTTCTGCAAAAGGTTACGCCGGAAAGTTCACCAGGCAGAATTTTCCGCATTTCGTGGAACGATCCTGGTTCTCAACCAAACCCGGCACCGCCTTCGAATACATCTGCAAGCATATGACAGTGCGTAGCACTGTGAAGTGCTTCTTAAAAAACCCAGGCACACACCGATCCGTCTCCGCAGCTTCCAACCCGAACGGTATCGCCGGCCACGGCTTCCCTCCGCCCTTCATCGCGCCCCCGAGATCGTCGCGAGACAGGCATCCAGGAAGCAGGCGCCTCAAAACCCGAAAGATGACTTACCGTCTTCCGCAGATCATGACCGCGCTTTTCGGATCAGAGCAGCAACCCGGCGGTTCCCGCCCGGCATCGCCTTGGGACCAGCAACGCAGGTTTCACCCCTTCCACAGGAATCGCACTGCACAACCATGCCCTGCTCACGACGGTCACTCCGGCCTCGCACCTCAGCCTGCACAGGGATTTTCGAAACTCGCGGTCGAGCCGGCTTCTGTTGCTCTGGTCAAAAACGGAAAGACAGGAAACGGAGAATAAGGAAGGGTTGTTCCCGAGGGCAACAACGGTTGCGAAAAAGTCGAAAACCAAATACCCGCCCTTGTGCACGGTTGAATCATCCGATCTGATATCCCCACCTGGACAACGAAGCGCAATTGAACCGCCAAGACCTCGAAGACAGAGCCGCCGGAGGGAGCTTCAAACGCCTGGGAGATCTATTACGACCACGTTATGTATAATATTCGATCTTTTTTTGTCAAATTCTTTCATATATGTGAAATCTTTCTCATTTTTACCCTTGATTTTGTGAATTATGGTTCTTCTCATGACCGCGCACCCGGACAGTTGTCGCACAAAGGTGAAATACACCCGTAACTCCGTCATTTCCGCAACAACATCATTTCCGCAACAACATCATTCCCATAACAACATCATTCCCGCAAAAAGATGTAAGGAGCAGGGCAATCCCGGGTGAAGTGACCTTCATGGCGAGATCTGCGCCTGGCAAACTGTTGACTGGATTCCCGCCTTTTGCGGGAATGACGATGTTGATGCCGAATGACGTTGGGATATCACCGATCCCTTGCGTGAAAAGCACCGGATTTGTGAACAGTAACGGAGGAATCCTTTATGCGAAAATGCCGGAACCGTTTGGTCCGATCTTCCATGAGATCAGCTGGTTGAAGATTCTATGTGCGTGTTTTGGAGTTATCCTCCTGGTTTGGGTTTGTCCATTCGACCGGAGTATAATCCTCACTCGACCTCTTTTCATAGTTGGTTGTGAACCCCCGTCTCACGCAAGTTTGCCGGATTAACCTGAATCATGGAGCACAGATCAGACTGTTCCGGTCCGCAGCAGGGTATCTTTCGCATCGAGGATTAATATCTTTCTAAGGCCCCAGAAAACCTATATACTTCACCGCTGTGATCGGAAGCAGCCGTTCAGATGAGGAAGGGTGTCATGCAGACTGCGGAGCTGACCGGGTGTCGGGAGGGTTCCCATAAAGAGTCGCGGGTTACCCTGCAAAGGGAACAGCCTGCTTAGGAAGGATAAGGAAAGGATCACTACCGGATGAATATTCTTGTACTTGGATCCTCCGGTTCAGAAAGTCCCGGGCATAACCCCCCGGCGTTCCTTGTGGACGGTTTTCTACTGATGGACGCCGGAACCGTGTCTTTATCGCTCACCAGGGAAGAACAGTGCAGGATCACTCATGTTCTTCTCACTCACGCCCACCTCGATCACATCAAGGGCATACCTTTCCTGGTTGACAACATTGTGACGGGCAGGCAGGGCTGTCGGCTTTCTGTTCTCAGCGGCAGGGACGTTCTTTCCGATCTGAGCAGGAACATCTTCAACGACAGGATATGGCCGGACTTTACCGCGATCTCGATCAGCGGCAGCCCCGTTATGAGCTACCGCCAGATATCTACTCAAAGGCCGTTCAACATTCGGGGATACACCATAGTTGCAACGCGTGTGAATCACTCCGTCCCTTCCTACGGATATATCGTGCGGAATTCTGAAAACACTGCCATAGGCTACACAGGAGACACCGGCCCCACGGACCGCTTTTGGAAACGCATGGCGGAATACGGGGTTGAAACCCTCATCGTCGAAGTCTCCTTCCCGGATGAAATGACTGAACTGGCCATGGCCTCCGGGCATCTGACTCCGTCCCTCCTGCAACTCGAAATCCGCAAGATGCGGAAGATACCGGAAAGGATCTACATCACTCATCTCAAACCATTCCACGAAACGACCATCCGGGAACAGTTGTGCAGAATCTCCGAAGCAAACATCCAAGTCCTGCACGACGGGATGCAGATCACCGTTTGAACCAGTTGCTGCCCGTCGCATCCGTCGTCTTTGAACGATTCATAGAACGATTCTTTCTCGTTCTTCTCATAAACGCGCACCTGGACAGCTGTCGCACAAAGGAGATACACACCCGCAACACCGCCAGTCCCACAGTAACCTCAGTCCCGAAGTGTCCTCAGTCCCGAAGTGTCCTCAGTCCCACAATATCGTCATTGCCTCCACATCGATATTCCCGCCAAGGCGGGAATCCAGGAAGGGTAACCGTGCATGGCGAAGCATACATCATGGCAGGCAGACCAAACGGTACCCTGTACGTCGGTGTGACATGGGAAAGAGCCTGCGACGACATGGACGGAGCAGGACAATCCCGGGTGGAGAGACCTTTCCGGCGAGATCTGCGCCTGGCAAACTGTTGACTCGATTCCCGCCTTTTGCGGGAATGACGATGTTGATGCCGAATGACGTTGGGATATCACCGATCCCTTGCGTGAAAAGCACCGGATTTGTGAAAAGCATTTGGGGTGCTCGTTTATGAGAAAATGCGGGTTTAATGAGGAAATGCCGGAACCGTTTGGCCCTTTCTTTTAAGAGATCAGCTGATTGAAACTTTTATGTGCGTTTTCATAGTGGGTTGCGAGCCCACGGCCCATGGAGGTCTGCCGGATGGACCTTCTTCTCGAATACCCGATGCAGCTGTTTCCAGCGCTGTATCCGATTCTGCTCGATGCGGATTTGCGGCCGTCGGTGATTTAGGCACCCTATCGTGAAGGGATGGACAAAGAGCGCGGGCGTGGTGCCGGTGGGCGATGAGGCGGTTTCCTGCGGGAGGGGCTGAGCATCCTCCCGGGCAGGGCTCCGCGAGGATGCTCAGCAGGATCTTTATTTCAGCAGGTCACGAGCGACAATCAGGCGCTGAATTTCGCTGGTTCCCTCGTATATCGTTGTAATGCGAACATCCCTGTAATGGCGTTCGACGGGGAAATCGGCGGTGTACCCGTAGCCGCCGAGCATTTGCACGGCGTCATAGCAGGCCTTGTTGGCCGCCTCCGATGCATACAGCTTGGCCATGGACGCCTGCACGGCGTAGGGTTTGCCCGTCTCCTTGAGATAGGCTGCCCTGAGGAGAAGAAGTCGGGCCGCATCGAGGCGGGTGTAGTTGTCGGCGATCATCCACTGGATGGCCTGCTGGTCCGCAATGGGCTTGTCGAACTGGACACGTTCGGCGGCATACTTCGTGGCAAAATCCATGGCGGCAAGGCCGATCCCGAGGGACATGGAACCGATCCCGATTCGGCCTCCCGCAAGTTCGGCCACGGCGATTCGAAACCCGTCATTCACCTTACCGAGCATGTTTTCCACGGGCACGCGGCAGTTGTCGAAAACGAGTTCGTTGGTGGATGATCCGTGCTGACCTAATTTCTTTTCGTCTTTGCCTACGATAAACCCCGGGAAGGAGGGTTCCACCAGAAAGGCGCTGATGCCCCGGCCCTTGCGGGCCTGCTTGTCCGTGACGGCCCAGACGACAAAAACCCCTGCATATTCGGCGCTGGAAATAAAGATTTTGTTTCCGTTGAGAACCCAATGGTCCCCGTCCAGCACAGCGGATGACCTCATGGCAGCCGGATCGGAACCCGCACAGGTTTCCGTCAGCCCGAAACTTCCCGCTGCGTACTCACCGCTGCAGATCGGCGGGATGTATTTCTCCCTTTGAGCCTGCGTGCCCACCACCTGGATCACCTCGGCAACCATGTTGGTGACACACGCGGTTACAGCAGTGGACGCGCATGCTCTGCCCAATTCGGTCATGGCAAGGGAGAAGGCCACAACTCCGGCGCCGGTCCCGCCGTATTCCGGGTCCACGTTGAGTCCCATGAATCCCAGTTCCGCCAGCTTCTTGAGATTATTCTTCAAGATTTCCCGGTTCTTGGTTCGATCCAGTTCCGCCGCCACCGGTTCGAGCTCTCGTTTGGCAAATTTTGCCGCGGTGTCCTTTATGATTTTCTGTTCTTCGGTCAACTCGAAATTCATCTCTTGTTATCCTGTTCCTTCGGTAGGTGAAACATGACGCTCCTTCTTGCCGAAATGGAGCCCGCTCCATGCCTTCGGCCGGACAGGCCCGAGCGGCATGGTACCGGCCCGGGACATTATTGGTACTCGTAGAATCCACGCCATGTTTTCCGACCCAGCCAGCCGGCCTCGACATATTTTCGAAGCAGGGGGCAGGGCCTGTACTTGGAATCGCAGAAGCCGTTGTAAAGGGTTTCCATGATGGCAAGGCACGTATCCAGGCCGATGAGATCGGCAAGAGCGAGCGGCCCCATCGGGTGGTTCATGCCCAGGCGCATGACCGTGTCGATATCCTCCCGGGTCCCCACTCCGTGATACAGGCAATAGACGGCCTCGTTGATCATGGGCATGAGGATGCGGTTTGCGATGAATCCCGGAAAATCACTCGATTCCGCGGGCGTCTTCCCAAACCGGAGCGAAAGGTCCCAGGTGGTCCTGAAAGTCTCGTCCGAAGTTGCAAGCCCTCGTATCACTTCAACAAGTTTCATCACGGGAACGGGATTCATGAAGTGCATCCCGATCACCTTGTCCGGGCGCTTGGTCTGCGCAGCGATTCGGCCGATGGGTATCGAGGAGGTATTGCTGGAGAGAATCGTTCCCGGCTTGCATATGGAATCGAGGTCCCTGAAGATCTTGAACTTGATGGACTCGTTCTCGGTGGCGGCTTCCACCACGAAATCCGCTTCCGCCATATCCTCGAGGCTGACGCTTGTTGCGATCCTTCCCAAAACAGCATCCTTTTCGTCGGAAGTCATCTTTCCCTTGTCGACGTTCCTGGAAAGGATGTTGGTAATGTTCTGAAGGCCCTTGTTTACAAAATCCTGCTGAATATCGTTCATGATCACCTGAAGACCGCTCGTCGCCGCCACCTGAGCGATTCCGTTGCCCATCTGACCGGACCCTATCACCGCAAAAGTCTTGACATCCATCGTGTACCGTCTCCTTTCCCTTTATCCACCACCCGGTCTCCTCCCGTGCCGGGAGTTCCGAAAGGTGACCGCGTCTAGCGTTTCACGACCATCGCAACTGCTTCTCCGCCACCCAGGCACAAGGAAGCCAGTCCCGTCTTCTTGTCGCTTCGGACCATTTCATGCAAAAGTGTGACCAGCACCCTGCAGCCGCTCGCCCCAATGGGATGTCCGAGTGCAACGCGTCCTCCGTTCACGTTCGTCCTGTCAGGATCG
>JABUEY010000179.1 GCA_013314815.1 Syntrophobacteraceae bacterium | reverse complement strand
AGCAGCCCCACCATGATCCGACCTCCGTCCAGGGGAGGAACCGGCAGCAGGTTGATCACCATGAGAACCAGGTTGAACTTCACGGAAATGAGTGCCATGTGCCTGACCGTCTTTCCCATCCATTCGTGCAGTGATTCGGCAAAGGGGAGCCAGGGGAGTCCCGCAGTCGTCCAATGAAAGATTGCGGCACTGGCAACGGCCAGAAAGAGGTTGGTCATCGGCCCTGATGCCGCCACAAGGGCCATGCCCTTCCGGCCTCCCCGCAGATTGCCGAAATTCACGGGTACCGGTTTGGCCCATCCGAACAGGAATGGGGAGCCGCTCACGATCAGGATGAGCGGGAGAATGACCGTGCCCACTGGATCGATGTGAACCAGGGGATTGAGGGTGATGCGCCCGAGGGACCGGGCGGTGGGGTCGCCGAGTTTCTCCGCCGTCCAGCCATGAGCGACCTCATGACATATCACCGCGAGAAGCAGAGGGAAAACGACCAGCACTGCAGTCAACACGACGTCTTCCATCGATTCTTTTCCATTCCTCACTCGCCGCAACCGACACAGGGAACCCTGTCTTCCCTGTTTCGTTGCAGGAGAAGTTCCGGGTAACATCTTTGAATGTAAGCAAGTTCTTCCTGGCGGTTCCTGACTTCGCCGTTCAACCGGGCATCGAGCAGTTCATCGAGTATCTTCCTGTAAATGGGGCCTGGAGGGATACCGAGTGCCTTGAGGTCTCTGCCTCGAAGTTCGGCCTGAGCATGCCTGTAACGATGGAAATAATGGCTGATGGCTCGCCGGGTCTCCTCGCTGTTTGCCCTGGCCATCATGTAGAGAAGCTCTTCCGGCCTGAAAGGTTCGAGAGCCCTGTAGATATCGCTGGGCATGTGTTTCTCCTGGGTGAAGAACCCTCTGAGCAGTTCGCCGGTGTTTATATAGGTCCAGAGCATTCTCTCCCGCTGAGCCGTCGTAAACTGAATGCGATTCCACACGTCATCGAGTTCGCCCTTGGGGATTCCCGAAAGCAGGCCCAGGAAATAGACCCACCAGGCCTCGAGAGGTTCATCGAGAAAGCTCAGCCTGTACCATGAAATCACCTCGCGCAGCCGGTTGAACAACTCCTCCATCTTCTGGTCAAACTGCATGCTGGGGCAGAGGCCCGGCAGCACTCCGAATTCCATCAGTTTCTGGAGGGATGGAATGGGGTCGTCTTCCTGCAGGATGAGCTGTATTTCATGAAAGAGTCTCCTCCCGCCGAGCTTATCGATGAGACCCATTCGAATGGCACTTCGTATCAGGTTCGCCGTCTGTTTTCCTATTCGGAATCCGAAACGCTGCTCGAAGCGGACAGCCCGCAGGATACGCGTCGGGTCCTCCACCAGGCTCAGGTTGTGGAGCACCCGGATGATTTTCTCCTTGAGGTCCCGCTGACCGTTGAAAAAATCGATCAAGTGCCCGAATTCAGAGGGGTTGAGAGTGAGCGCCAGGGTATTGATGGTGAAGTCCCGCCTGTAGAGGTCCATCTTGAGCGAACTGAATTCGACGATGGGCAGCGCCGCAGGATACTGGTAGTATTCGAAACGTGCGGAAGCCACGTCGACTCTCCTGCCATCAGGATAGATGAGCACCGCCGTATTGAATTTCTTGTGAAACCTGCACCGGATCTTGTGTCTGTCCGCAAAAGCCCTGGCGAACTCAATGCCGTCCCCCTCCACCACGATGTCGATATCCAGGTTGGCACGCCGAAGAAGAAGGTCCCGCACAAATCCTCCAACAGCATAGGCCTTGACATGAAGCTCGTCGGCCAGCTTTCCGAAGTCTCGAAGCATCTGCACGATGTGAGGGGGCAACTGCTCCAAGACCAGTGCCACCACGTTCTTCTTCTTGGACCAGTTGGGAAGGTGTTGATCATCGTAAAGTGCTTTGGGATCGTTTGCATGGTCTTCGACCAGGAATTTGAGGATGTCTCTGCGAGTGATCACCCCGACGGCCCTGTTTCCTTCCACTACGGGAAGAATCCTCTGCTGCCGTTCCACCAGGAGGGTTTGAATATCGAGCAGGCTCGCGTCAGGTCCCACCGTACCGAAATCGGTGGACATGAACTCCCGCACGGTACGATGTCCGAGCCCGTGGAATGTCGCCTTCTCGGACACCTGCCGGGTGATCAGCCCCACGATCATGCCGTTTTCCATGACAGGCATGGAATTGATATTGTATCGGATCATGCTCTGCGCCGCTTCTTCGACGGAAACATCCGGGAGCGAGAAGATAACGGGGCTGGTCATCAGGCTTTCCGCCGTGGGATATGGATGGATGTGGCTCCGCAGAACCTCGACCAGGCGGTCTTCGGCCTGTATGAGCGTGAGATCCCGGATGCTGGCCGAGGCGGCCGTGGAGTGCCCTCCCCCTCCAAAATAGGAGGCGATCACCCCGACGTTCACCTCGGGAATGCGACTGCGAGCCACAAGGTATACCCTGTCCTCCATGTGCGCCAAGGCAAAAATAACGTCCAGGTTTTCGATATCCTTGAGCTTGTGCACCAGCACCGCGAAGTCCCCGACATACTTCTCGATGGACACCGTGCTGATGCATACATCGATACCCTGGATGGTGTAGGTGCGGGCCGACGTAATGAGTTCATTCAGGAGGGTTACCTGTTCGGCGGTGAGTTCCTGGGTGACCATGTCGGACACGACGTTGAGATCGGCTCCACAGCGCAGCAGATACGCAGCCGCCTCGAAGTCCTCCGGTGTCGTGCTGCTGAAAGTAAACGACCCGGTGTCCTCGAAGATCCCCAGGCTCATGACGGTAGCTTCCTCCGGACTCAGCTCCACCTGCCGCTGCCGGATAAGATCCACCAATAGGGTTACCGTGGCGCCGACCGGCCTGACCACCGATACGTGAGCCTTGACATCGTCTTCGGCATCAGGGTGATGATCGTACACGTGAATTTCCACGTTCGGATCCCGAACGATCTCCTCGAACTTGCCGATGCGGGAAATCTGCCTCGTGTCCACAAGAATCAGGCGTTTTACCCGGTCAAGATCCAGGTCGCGCAGTCGCTTGAAACCGTAAATGTAAACCGTGGACTTGATGAAATACTCGCGCAGCGTCCGCTCCTGGGACCCCGGAAAGACCAGGATCGCTTCAGGGTAGAGCTTCCTGGCTGCAACCATCGAGGCCATGGCATCGAAATCGGCGTTGACGTGGGTGGTGATCACTTCCATGCGGACAAACCCTTCTCAGGGACGGGGATGAAATTTCTGATGAATGTCCTTGAGCCTCTTTCCGGCTACGTGAGTATAGATCTGGGTCGTGGAAATATCGGCATGGCCCAGCATGACCTGCAGAGCACGCAGGTCGGCGCCATGCTCCAGCAGATGCGTCGCGAAGGAGTGTCTCAGCATATGCGGGGTGAGTTTCCCCGGGACCCCGGCGCGCCGGGCGTAGTTGCGGATGATCTTCCAGACCCCCTGCCTGGACAGGCTCTGTCCGCGCCTGTTCAAGAACACCTCGCGGCGGAAGGTCTTTTTCGACAGGGTCACCCGACCTTCCTCCAGGTAAGCCTTCAGCGCCTCAGCCGCAAGGTCCCCCATCGGTACGAGTCGTTCCTTGTCTCCTTTTCCCCTCACCACCACGTACCCTGCATCCAGGTGCACCTGTCGGAGTTCGAGTTCGACAAGTTCGCTCACCCGGAGCCCCGTGGCATAGAGAAGCTCCAGCATCGCCCTGTCACGCTGCCCGAGAACACTCCCGGAGTCCGGAACCGCAAGCAGAGACTCGACCTCCGCGCTCGACAGCGCCTTGGGAAGCGGGCGGCCGATCCGCGGGAAATTCAGTCGCAGCACGGGATTCTTTTCCAGCTTCTCGAAGCGCTGCAGGTACTTGAAGAACGACCGGAGAGCGGCCAGCCTGCGAGCCCTGCTTCTCGGAGAGAGCCTGCTTCCGAGCCATTCAAGATATGACTGCACGTTCTGGGCGGAAACATCCTCCCAGCGCGAGATTCCCTTCTCCTGAAGATAACGGCGAATCTCCTGCAGGTCTGATCCGTATGCGGCTACCGTATTGCCGCTGAAGCCTTTCTCCACCGAAAGATAGCTCAGGAACCGGTCCAGCAGTTCGTCCATCCGGCTTCACCTTCGAAGAAAACATGTCATCAGGCTGCCACGTTCCACCCGCCTGTACGCCTGAAAAACGAACGGGCGGGAAACCCCGCCCTTTTCTTTCTCCATCCGCCGCTCTACCGGCACCGGAATGTCATGGCGGCAGATCCATCTCAACCGCTCCGAACCCGGAAACATCACCGTGCAAGGGATACTGCGCTTCCCTACGACCTCTGGTCCTTTTCGCCCACGGCGGTGGTATACGTCTGGAAATGGTAGTCCACTAGAAGCGATGTGTAAACCATTCCTCCCATCCGGCGCGTAGAAATCACATCGATATGGTGCGTCTTGCCTTCGTAGTCGGGAAAGGTGATGCGTGTTCCGTCCTCGAAGCCTTTGCGCTTGAACCATACATCGGGAGGAAGGAGCCACGTCTTCCCGAAACGGTCTTCGAACTTAAAATATTCGAGTGCGTCCCTTGGAAACTGGAGTGCGAGGCACAATTCCTCGTCGTTCACCCGGCGGCCGAGTTTGCCCTGGAAGTCATCCCGTCTCGCATCGAGATCCTCGTCAGGAAGCTGCTGCAGACCGGATTCATCGAGGAGGATGTCGTGCCACTTCTTGCCATCCGTCCGGCGGGCTTCAAGCACCTTCTGGTAGATCCATTCATGCGGGTCATAAAAGGGCAGAGGCCCGTAACGGCCGAGAAGAAGCCGTTTCAAGTCGTCCGAGGGTCTTTCGTAGCGGCCGTGAATGACGTTGTTCAGGGCAGTGGCATACAGAATCTGGCTTGTGGGAGTAACCAGCCACAGGTTCCCCAGTTCCCGGTTCACCTCGATCAGTTCACTGTGAACCTCGTCGATTCTCTCGAGTATCCCGACCTTTTCCGCCTGCTCGAACGACAGGCTCACCGCACCCCCCGGAAGCTTGTGCCTCTTTACCGTGGGATCGAATCCCTTGTAGTGGCTTTCATAATTGTCGTAGAGCCGCCGTTCGCGACGCAGGATGTCCGAAGCGTCCACAAGGGGCTGAATCTTGAAGCCCGGTGACTTGTATCCATAATCATGAAGGATTTGAATCAGGCTGAGAGCTGGAGCCTGACTGTAGATGCCTCCGAACCCGTGGTCGGAAACTTCGACGATCTTTACTCCCTCGAGTACCGCGGCCACCATTCTGGCAAGATCGTTCCCGTCTGTATTGTGCCCGTGATAGGCCAGGAGGAGTTCCGGGAACCTGCCGCGAATGGCCCCCACAAGATCCGCGATGCGGGCGGGTGTGCCCAGGGCCGAATGGTTCTTGATGCACAGGATGATGTCTTCGCCCATGAGCGAAACGATCTCGTCGACCTTGCCCACGTAAAATTCATCCGTGTGCCCGGGACCTGTGCTGAAGCAGATGCAGGGCATCAGGACCTTGCCCGCCCTCTTGACCTCCTCAGCCATCACCTTGAGGCTGGGGATGTAGTTCAACGCATCATAAATCCGCCAGACATCGATGTACCGTGAAAACAATCGAACCGTCTGCCGCACCACGTTGTCTGGGTATGGACGGTATCCGAAAAGGTTCCGCCCCCTGCAGCAGGTCTGCAGGAGTGTCTGCGGCATGGCTTTGCGGACGAGGCGGAGTTTCTCGAAAGGATTGATCTGCTTGCGCATCAGATCCACGTGCAGACAGGCTCCCCCGTAAATCTCGAAGGCAAAATACCCCGTTTCGTTGCGATAGGGAGCGACATTGAGAGTCGTCCGCGGCATGATCCGGCACTTGAAATCCGACTGCGAAACATCCCTTTCATTGTTGGTCATGAAATAGCCGGGAGTCGTTCGCAGATAATTCAAGATTTCCCGGTCGGACATCTGGGGGGTGATACGTCTCAACTCTGTCATGACACTCCTGCTCCCTGCGTCTATCTCCATTCCGAAGCCGCACCCGGTAATGTCGATTCATCCACAAATCGCTGCCCTTCCAGCGCACACAGCCTGGCACCGGTCCGTATGCCGGCCCGCCACGATTGCTGTCCAGGCCGGCGGTCAGCCTTCTGCATAGGGATTGTAGCCATAGGCATTGATCTCAGCAACGAGACTGGCCAGCTTCTCGAGTTCAGGCACTTCCTCCTCGTACTGCAGCAGATGAGGGTGCGTCTCGATATACGACGTGTCGAAACGCTGCTCCACGAAGTCGGGATCCTTGACAATCTGCCT
>JABUEY010000007.1 GCA_013314815.1 Syntrophobacteraceae bacterium | reverse complement strand
ATTACGACTTCATCGAAAAGAAGGGAAGTACGCTTTACGCGGAGGCCTACGTTCCCATGTCCTACCGCGGCAAGGGTGCATACCTCTGGATCATCGCTTCACCGCTTTACGACAGGAACGGCAGGCTCATCGGCGCCATCGAGTCCATACGCGACATCACCGACAGAAAGAAAGCCGAGGAGGCGC
This sequence comes from Syntrophobacteraceae bacterium, assembly GCA_013314815.1. Taxonomy (GTDB): domain Bacteria; phylum Desulfobacterota; class Syntrophobacteria; order Syntrophobacterales; family Syntrophobacteraceae; genus JABUEY01. Next base: position 58,024 of record JABUEY010000007.1, on the reverse strand, counting down.
TTCAAAAGGAAAAGGAATACGTCGGATTCATCGTGTCCACCGCTCCCAACCTCATCTGCGGGATAGCCCCCGACGGCACCACCATCTCGGCCAACCAGATGGTGGCCAACGTCACCGGCTACCCTCTTGACCAGATCATCGGCAGGAACTGGTGGGAACTCCTCTACCCCGGCGAAGAATACGCCCAGGTTGTCCAACTTTTCGAGGATTTCCGGAAAGGTCCCGTGGTCAACTACGAAATGACGCTCACCACCAGAACGGGGGAAAAACGTGTCGTTTCATGGAATACCATCAACCGGTGTGATTCGAAAGGCGAAGTGGTCGAGATCATCAAGATAGGCGCCGATATCACCGAAAAGAAGAAAATGAGCGAGGATCTGAGGATCAATGCTGAAAAAATAAAGCTTTTCGCTTATTCGGTTTCCCACGATCTCAAGAGCCCCATCATCGGAATCAACGGCCTTACAAGGCTTCTTCACAGGCAGTGCTATCCTTCTCTTGATGAAAAGGGCAGGAAGTACTGCGACCAGATCCTGAAAGCCTCCGAACTTGTCGTGGCCCTCATTGAAGAAATAAACGTATATATCAGGACCAGGGAGATTCCCCTCGATTTCGAGATGATCAAGCCCAAGGAGATCATCGGAATGGTGCGCGAGGAGTTCGGGGCGCTGCTCAGCATTCGCCAGATCAACTGGGTGGAACCCGACCGAATCCCGAAAATCAAGGCAGACCGCATGTCCATCCTCCGGGTATTCAGAAACCTGGTGGACAACGCCCTGAAGTACGGAGGCGAACAGCTCTCAGAGATCCGGATCGGCTATGCTCAGAACGATGAATTCCACATCCTGTCGGTCTCCGACAATGGAGTGGGGATCAAGGATGGCGATTGCGAGAAGATCTTCGGGCTGTTCCAGAGGAATCAGACATCGCGAGGAGTGGAAGGAACAGGCCTCGGACTTGCTATTGTAAAAGAAATCGCCGAGAAGCACCAGGGAAAGGTCTGGGCGGAACCCGGCCTGAAAAACGGGGCGACCTTCTATCTGTACATCTCAAAAAACCTCTGATTTCACACATGCCTGCAGACAGCCCTCCGGATCCCCGACATAGGATACCGGCCCGCTCCGACTCTATCCTTCCAGGTCCACGGGCAGCCGGTACCCGAAACCGACTATCCACCCATCGCCGTGATTGAGCATTCATGAAAGAGTACCTCCGGTGCTTTTCACGCAAAGGATCAATAGCTTCACAATGTCATTCCCGCATCACACCGTCGTTCCCGCAAAAAAGGCGGGAATGACGTTGTGGTTTTTGCAGGAACGACCTTGTTGCAGGAATGACGTTGTTGAATCATCCATCGAACCCCGCGTCCCAGATCAGGGAGGATACCATGCGGACGGGACTTCTTGGGCCGGAGGATCGAATACTGGATGTTTTCTTGACTTTTTCCGGACTTTTTTCTAGAAAGTTTTGTTTACGGTTTTGTCAGTAAGCCCTGATCAGGATAAGGAATCCAGATGGAAAGCATCCAGGCCGTCAGAGGGATGAACGACATTCTCCCCGGCCAGATCGAATGGTGGCAGAAGGTCGAGCGTTTAGCTCGCGAGGTTCTCGAGAACTTCGGCTATCGTGAAATCAGGACCCCGGTTGTGGAAAAACTCGAACTGTTCTCCCGGGGAATCGGAGAAAGCACAGACATCGTCGAAAAGGAGATGTACGCGTTTGCCGACCGCAAAGGCGAACGGCTCGCCCTGCGTCCCGAAGCGACGGCGTCCGTTGTCCGGGCTTATATCCAGCACAATCTTCAGGCGGATCCCATAACGCAGAAGTTCTTCTGCCTCGGGCCCATGTTCCGGCATGAACGCCCTCAGAAGGGCCGTTATCGCCAGTTCCACCAGATCGACGCCGAGGCTTTCGGCAGCGACGACCCTATGCTCGATGCGGAAATCATGTACATGCTGCGCATCCTCCTCGAGCGGCTGGGTCTCACGGGAGTCGTACTTCACATCAATTCACTGGGTTGCCCGGAATGCCGGAAAACCTACAGAAACGTCCTCAGGGAGTACCTGCTCAAACAAGCGGACGCATTCTGCCCCGACTGCCTGCGCAGGCGTGATCTGAATCCACTCCGTGTCTTCGACTGCAAGGTCGAACGATGCCAGTCGCTCCTCGAGGCGGCTCCGATGCTGCTCGATTCCATTTGCAGCGACTGTGCCGCCCACTTCGACAAGGTAAAGATCTACCTGGACGGACTGCAGACATCCCACGTGATCAATCCCCGGATGGTCAGAGGGCTGGACTATTACACCCGCACCGCCTTCGAAGTCGTGACCGATCAACTCGGCGCCCAGAACGCCGTGGGAGGAGGAGGCCGCTACAACGGTCTCGTGCGCGACCTGGGTGGGCCCGACCTGCCCGGCATCGGTTTTGCCGTCGGAATGGAACGTCTCATTCTGCTTCTGCAGCAGGGGCAGGAAGCCCAGAGGCGCATGCCGAAGGTCTTTCTGGCAGCCCTCGGAGATTCGGCCAGGCACAAAGGATTCTTCCTGACCCAGGAGCTTCGCACACTTGGCATAGAAACGGAGATGGACTACGAGGGGCGCAGCCTGAAAAGCCAGATGCGCCGGGCGGACAGGTTGAATGTTGGGCATGTGCTGATCATGGGAGAGGACGAACTCGCCGCAGGCCGGATACAGTTAAGGGATATGAACAGCAAGGAGCAGTTCCTGGTTCCCGTCGAGAAGGCAATAGAGATGTTGAAAGAATCTTACTTGAAGACCATCAGGCAGGATTTCTTCCCGTAAGCGGTTGGTGCGACAGGCTGAGGACAGGTGGCTTTCGCCCGGCCAGGCATCAGGATTACGGTCTGTCCGGCCCTTTGCATCAGAGGAGGTAACCCGAGTGAGTCAGTTGGATGAACAGCAGGAAGAACATGACGGCGGCACGGAAACGGCCCCGGTTGAACTCCAGTCTCTCGGAGACTGGGAAAAATCGCACGACTGTAACAGTCTGGGCCGCAGCCAGGTGGATGCACAGGTGAGGCTCATGGGATGGGTGCAGCGCCGCAGAGACCATGGCGGGCTCATATTCGCGGATCTGCGTGACCGGGAAGGGATCACCCAGGTGGTTTTCGATCCACAGCACAGCGCTTCGGCCCATGACCGCGCCCATGCTCTGCGAAGCGAGTATGTGATCGCCGTATCGGGAAAGGTGCGCCTGAGGCCGGAAGGCATGACCAACCCCAAGCTGGTCACCGGCGAAATCGAAGTCATCGTGGATGAGCTGAGAATTCTCAACACGTCGAAGACTCCCCCCTTCCAGATTGAAGACGATGTCGACGTGAGTGAGAGCATACGGTTGCGGTATCGCTACCTGGATCTTCGGCGGCCGAAGATGTTTCGAAACCTGCTTCTCCGGCATCGCACGGCACAGATTAGTCGAAGCTATCTCAATAAAATGGGGTTTTTGGAGGTAGAAACCCCGGTGCTGACGAAAAGCACTCCCGAGGGTGCCCGGGATTATCTCGTGCCCAGCCGGGTCAATCCCGGCAAGTTCTATGCGCTTCCCCAGTCTCCTCAAATCTTCAAGCAGCTGCTCATGGTGGCCGGATTTGATCGCTATTACCAGATCGTGAAATGCTTCAGGGATGAAGACCTGCGGGCGGATCGGCAGCCCGAGTTCACCCAGCTTGACATCGAAATGTCATTCATCCGGGAAGAGAACATCTACCAGTTGATCGAGGGCTGGATATCCCACCTGTACCGGGAACTTTTCGACATCGAACTGGCCGTGCCGTTTCCCCGAATGCCCTACGCCGAAGCCACGGAAAAGTACGGAACGGATCGACCCGACACCCGTTTCGGGTTATGCTTAACCGACGTTACGGATGTGGTGGCGCATTCGGAGTTCAGGGTTTTCAAGCAGGCCGTCGAACGAGGCGGCATCGTCAAGGCGCTCCGTGTCCCGGGGGGAAGCAGCCTCTCCCGGAAAGATCTTGACGACCATATCGAATTCGTAAAGGTCTTCGGCGCGCAGGGGATGGCGTGGATAAAGATCCAGCCCGACGGATGGCAGTCGCCCATCACCAAGTTCCTGCAGGAAGGCGTTCGTACGGAACTGGCCGATCGTCTCGCTGTGGAAACGGGGGATGTCGTGCTTTTCGTCGCCGACCAGGGCAAGGTCGTCCATGATTCACTGGCGAACCTGCGAGTCCGCCTGGGCCAGCAAATGGGGTTGATCGATCAGGGGAGCCATCGTTTTGTCTGGATCACTCATTTTCCGCTCCTGGAATGGGATCACGAAGAGAAACGTTTCGTCTCGGTTCATCATCCTTTTACCGCTCCCACGGAAGAAGACCTGGCCCTGCTCGATGAACATCCGGAGAGGGTGAGGAGCCGTGCCTACGACCTGGTACTGAACGGAACGGAAATCGGCGGTGGAAGCATCCGCATCCACAGGCAGGATGTCCAGGAACGCGTGTTCAAGGCACTGGGGATTTCGCCCGGGGAAGCCCGGGAGAAGTTCGGTTTTCTGCTGGATGCGTTGCAGCACGGGGCGCCGCCTCATGGAGGCATTGCCTTCGGCCTGGACCGCCTGGTTATGCTTCTCAGCGGATCTGCTTCCATTCGGGACGTGATCGCGTTTCCGAAAACTCAGAAAGCGACGTGCCTCATGAGCGGAGCGCCCTCGGAACCGGAACTCCGGCAGCTGCTGGAGTTGTGCGTGAAGGTGGAAGCTGAACGGAGGAGTTGACTCCATGGCTCGATGGAACACCAAGAAACGGGTCCTGGACCATGAACATTCCAGTTTCTGGCGTCATGAACTGGTCGATGTTCAGGAACCCAACCTGATGAGGGAGATTTTCCCTTACGAAGAAGTGCCGCGGATCGACTTCGATCACATGATCCTGCCCATCGATCCCGCCGAAGACATGTTTATAACGGACACCACCTTCCGCGACGGTCAGCAGGCTCGTCCTCCCTACTCGGTAAAACAGATCGAAACCATCTTCGACCTGCTGCACCGCCTGTCGGGCCCGGAAGGGGTCATCCGGCAGTCGGAATTCTTTCTTTATACTCAGAAAGACCGGCAGGCTCTCGATATCTGCATGTCCAAGGGCTACGAATATCCTCAGATCACCGGCTGGATCCGTGCCGTCGAGGAGGATCTGAAGCTGGTTTCGGAATGCGGGCTCCAGGAAACGGGGATACTCACCTCCATTTCCGATTATCATATCTTCCTCAAGCTCAAAACGGACCGCAAAGGCGCCCTGAAGAAGTATCTCCACATCGTGCAAGCCGCTCTCGACCGGGGGATCACACCACGGTGCCATTTCGAGGACATCACCCGCGCGGACATCTATGGCTTCTGCATCCCCTTCGCGATGGAACTCATGCGCCTGAGGCAGGAGAGCGGGATCGATATCAAGATCCGCCTGTGCGACACTCTCGGCTTCGGCGTCACGTTCCCCGGAGCCGCCCTCCCGCGGAGCGTGCCGAAGCTGGTGAGAGCCTTTATCGATGAAGCGGGCGTGCCGGGGCATCTCCTGGAATGGCATGGACACAACGACTTCCACAAGGTCCTGGTCAATGCCTCCACTGCATGGCTCTATGGCTGCAGCGGCGCCAACGGGACCCTGCTGGGCTTCGGCGAGAGAACGGGAAACGCTCCCATCGAGGGTCTGATCTTTGAATACATCGGCTTGAAGGGATCCAGGGACGGGATCGACACAACGGCCGTTACGGACATAGCCGAATACTTTCAGAGCGAACTCGGCTACAGGATTCCTCCGAATTACCCGTTTGTGGGAGAGGAATTCAATGCAACGAGAGCCGGTATTCATGCGGACGGACTGGTCAAGCACGAGGAGATCTACAATATCTTCGATACGCAGCGCATCCTCAGAAGACCGATCAGCATCATCATCACGGACAAGTCCGGAGTCGCCAGCATCGCCTACTGGGTGAACACCCGGCTGAAACTCGATGCGGACCGGCGCCTGGACAAGCGGCATCCAGGCATCCTTCGGATATACAAGAGGGTGATGCACGAATATGAGCAGGGCCGTAACACGTCCATATCCAACGAGGAACTCGAACGCTGGGCAAGAAGATACCTGCCCGAATACTTCGTCAGCGAATTCGACCGCCTCAAGCAGAAGGCCTACACCCTGGCCGCCCACATGGTGGAAGAGGTGGTGGAAAGCGACGTGATCAAGAGCATGGATCCGGCCAGGCAGGAACCCGCTTTGCAAGCCTTGCTCGACCTCAACCCCTTCATTCAGTACATCTACGTCACGGACAGGGAAGGGCAGAAGGTCACACGAAACATCACGCACATTGTGGACAAGTCGAGGTATGAAAGCGCCAAGATCGGCGAAGACCTCTCCGACCGCCCATGGTTCATCGAACCCATGAAGGACGGCAAGGTCCATGTTACGGATTTTTACACCTCCCGCTACACCGGCGCCCTGTGTATCACGGTTTCGGCGCCCATTCGCAACGAATTCGAAGAAATCGTCGGGATTCTTGGCATTGACATTCGCTTCGAAGATCTGGCAAAGATGGAGGAAAACGCGGATACGTAGAACGATTCCCAATGTCTGACAAGGAGTGACGGTGAATGCACTTCTGATGAGGCGGATTGCGTTGTGCCTCGTAGCGGTGATACTTGCGGCCGGTTGTGCGAAACCCCCACCTCCGCCTCCCTCTCCGGCACCTCCGCCGGTTCCGGGTCTTCGGACTCAAAAGCCCTACCAGATCAACGGAATCTGGTATTATCCGCTGCCCACGGCTCAAGGCTACCTGGAAGAAGGCATTGCAAGCTGGTACGGGCCTGATTTTCACGGCAAGCCCACCTCCTGCGGAGAACCCTACGACATGAACGCCATGACCTGCGCTCACAAGACCCTCCCCATGGGAACCTACGTAAAGGTGACCCATCTTCAGACCGGGCGAACGGTCATTTTGAGGGTAAACGACCGGGGTCCTTTCGTAGCGGGCAGGATCATCGACCTGTCGGCCGCTGCGGCCCGGGAACTGGGAACATTCCAGAAGGGAGTGGCCATGGTGCGCGTGGAAGCCGTCCAGCACGCATCAGTACAGCACATAGGCAGCAACACCTATTGGAAGGTCGACCCGGTGCCCTCGTTCCGCTACGGCCAGTTCGCGATTCAAATCGGAGCGTTCCGTGAACAGGCGAACGCGTACAGGCTCAAGGACAGGATGGCCACGGGTTACCGGAATGCCCAGGTGCTCCCGGGCACCGACGGGGCAGGCAGTATTTATCGAGTTCAGGTGGGATATTACCAGGATATCCTCCTTGCCCGAAAGGACCTGGATACACTGCGCAACGGTGGGTTCGGAGACGCCTTTGTCGTTGCAACGGAAGGGAAGTAAAATGCTCGAGGTGGTTCCTTACCCGTCCGTGGAAGCGGAGCGAAAGCTGAAGAACATCCGGGAACGAAAGATGGGGGCGGACCCCGCCCTGGAAGCGCAGGTGATCGAGTTTGTCCGCGCGGTAAGAGATGAGGGGGACGCGGCGGTTGTGCGCTTCACCCGGCAGTACGATGCTCCAGCCTTCGATGAACACAGGATCACGGCCACAGAGGAGGAAATCGAGTCTTCCTATTCCGCGGTCGAACCCGATTTTCTCGAGATTCTCCGGAATGCCGTCAGGAATATCGAATCGTTTCATCGTCATCAATTGCATCCTTCCCATTTCAGCACCAGGCCGGACGGCTCCTTCCTCGGGCAGATGGTCAGGCCCGTGGCATCCGCAGGGCTGTACATTCCGGGAGGAAAAGGAGGGAGGACCCCCCTCATCTCGTCGGTCCTCATGAACGCGATACCCGCCCGCCTGGCCGGAGTAAAGGACGTTGCACTCATCACTCCTCCCACCCGGGACGGAACCATCAATCCATACCTGATGGTTGCTGCGCGCGAGGCGGGGGTAAGCCGCGTGCACAAGGCGGGCAGCGCCTGGGGCATCGCCGCTCTTGCCTATGGAACGGATCGAATAAGAAAAGTCGATGTGATCGTTGGTCCGGGGAATATCTTCGTGTCGCTGGCAAAGAAGTACGTAGCCGGAGAAGTGGGCATCGATCTGTTGGCCGGCCCGAGTGAAATCCTGGTCATTGCGGACAGCAGGGCGGACGCGGACTACATCGCCGCCGACCTGCTGAGCCAGGCGGAACACGATGCGATGGCGAGTGCCATCCTGATCACCACGGACCGCGATCTTTCGCAGAAGGCGGGTGCAAGCCTCGAAAAACAGCTCGAACGATTGCCCCGGCATGAGATCGCCAGGGAAGCACTCACTCGCTATGGCGCGTTCTTCCTGGTCAACGGCCTCGATGAAGCCGTGGAGCTGGCGAACACGATTGCCCCCGAGCACCTCGAGCTCCTGGTGGAAGACCCCTGGACGCTCCTTGGAAAGATCGAACATGCGGGAGCCGTATTCCTGGGGGACTGCACTCCCGAGGCCGTGGGGGATTACTATGCCGGTCCCAACCACGTGCTTCCCACCGCGGGGACCGCCCGCTTCGCGTCTGCCCTGGGAGTCGAGAATTTCATCAAGAGGACGAGCGTTATCTGCTATTCCCGGGAGGCTCTCGACCGCGACGGCGAGGCCATCATCCGGCTCGCCGAACTCGAGGGCCTGGAAGCCCACGCCGCATCGGTGCGGATCCGGCTGGCCGGGCCCCGTTGACACAACGGCAAGAGAAACTCCGGGAATTTCGACCTGAGGTGCTCCACCCCCTACGATGTGCTTTCCGACACCCAGGAAAGGTACTCGGACAAGCCCTGTTCCACGGGAAAAGCGACGATTTCGGGGACTTCATAGCTGTGCAGTTCCCGAACCCGCGACTGCAGGGAAGGGAAAAGATCCGAACGCGTTTTCATCACCAGGAAAAACTCGTGATCGTCGCATACTTCCCCTTTCCACCGGTAGATGGAACGGATTCTCGGTATAATATTCACGCATGCGGCGAGTTTTTCCTCCACCACCGCCCGGGCGATGGCCAGGGATTCTTCCTCCTTGCCCGCCGTGACCAGGACAATGAGAACATCCGTCATGGCTCTCGAACCTCCTCTCAATACGGGGCAATCCATTATGAAACACCGGCATTGTCTCAAAGATCTACACTCGGATATCCCCTGCGCGTTCTATGAACGGGTAGTCAGGGATATTTCTCCGCAGAGCTGGCACAATATCCTTTCCAGGAACCTTACTTTAAGAAGCTCCCTGTTGAAAGGTTTTTCAGGGCGAAAGGACAGACTTGTTCGCCGTCTCGCTCAGCCCGCCCTGCAGGCCCACCTGATGAACCTCATCCGCTCTGACTTCCGTCTTCTGAAAAGAATCCTGAACGTGTGGAGCCGGGAACAACCCGCCGTCATGGCTTTACTGGAAATGCTGGGCCGCAGCTTTCTGCTCGACAACTGGATGGGTGTCAGGAACTACCTGGGACCGGAACGCCTTTTTGCCGGTTGCTTCGGATTGGGTCATCTCGATGAAGACGAGATGAGAAAATGAATCCATGAGGATTTCTGGGAACGGGAGGCAAAGAAATATGATTTCGACCTCCTGATCCCCGCATTCGATCTTCTGCAGGATTTGGCGAAAGATTATTTTGAGATGAAGAAGCAGTCTGAGGCCTTTTCTTTTTCTCTCGACCCGCCGACGGACACATCGTCTCCAGGGGAAAGCAGGCCCCTGATAATCCGGCAAAGCCCGAGATCCAGATATGATCAAGAATCGAACAGCGCCCGCACAGGGAGCAGGAGGAAAAAGGACGACTGATCGAGCAGGTTTCCCGGGTGCGCAAGGAAGACGAGGAACTTCGTCGCAGAATGCAGGAAAATAAGTACGGACCGGTCACTGCCGTTCGACGGAGACACCTTCAGGTTGAACTGCAGCTTCATGAAACCGAGAGGATCTTCGCTGAATCTTTTGCGGTCCACATCGCAGTGAGCAAAATGAGAGATGCCCTTGTCCATCATGCGCACCGTGGCAAAGCGCATCTATGCCGTTGCGGATCCTGTCCATTTCTGCTTTTTTCTGTATGAACCGGTTATGGCGAACCGGGAGTGACGCAATGCGATGGAACAGTGAATACAATCGAGACCAACTGCAGAGTTTTCGAATCATCGAAAGAACCTGTCGCAGAATGCCGGATTCAGACCGGGAGAACCTGTCACGTGCGATCCAGCCTTATCTTCACTTCCGCACCCGGCTGGCCGAATTCCAGGCCCTCACGTTCGTACCCCATTGCAGGGCGACCTGCTATGACACCGCCCTCAGCGCCTGCTGCGGCTTCGAAAGCATTTTCACCTTCTTTGCGGACCAGGTCATCACCATGATCGAGTCCTCCCCCGCCGACATGGAATCCGTTTTTCGAGTCCTCAGCCGGCCCAACGAAACCCGCAACTGCGTCTACCTGGGAGAAAACGGCTGCCTGTGGAAGGTCCCTCCTGTTTCCTGTGCCATGTTCCTGTGTGACGGAATCAGGAAGGAAATACTCGAACCTCGACCCGAAGCCGCTCAAACATGGAATCAGTTCCGGGAGGAAGAGAAGGAATATACCCATCCCGTAAGACCGGTCCTCTTTGATTCGGTCGAGAGTTTGTTTATCCGCCTGGGAGCGGATTCACCACACATGTATTTTCATAAGAGTCCCGGCCTGTTGAGACTCAAGGAGAAATGGACTTTGAAAACGTGAAGGAAGGAAGACAGGAGGAATCCGACATGGAAGGCCAAAAATGACCGAGTCATTTCCATGGAAAGTCCGGGCGTGGACACCTCACCAGAGCTCTTCGATCATCTTGCCGGCGATCTTTTCCGGATCGAGATCGTATTCGCCCCGTTCAATCGAATCCCGCAGACGATGCACCTCTTCCACACGGATGTCTCCCGCCACCTGCAGGACCTCCCCTTTGGACCGGCCTTTTCCACAGCCTCGCTTCAAAGCCTCGATCCTGGCCTGACATGTCAAGGCGATCTTGGCGGGACGGGGGTTGTCTTCGGACGTCGACGGCCTCCTGCCGCCTTCGTATTCCTGTAAGCCGGGTGTTGCATGGTAGAAAACCTTCTTCACCACCATCAGAATCCCTTTCAGACCCTCGTCAGACCTTTGCCCGACATGAATCAAGATCCCGTCCCTCTTCGATATTTTCTGCGCAGGGAGTCAGAAGAACGCCCGACCGTTTCCGTCTGAAAAGCACGGTATTGAATCGGCCTTCCCGGCAATCCGCGGAGATAATACCTTATTATCATTGAATTCTCCTTTATTTTTCTATCGGTTCGTCCAGCGGATTACTTTAGTCGGATTCAACGGGATACAGCATCCAGATCAAACATCGGCCTCACCGTTTCGCCGACAGAGGAATCTCGACTCGAGCTCGAGTTCCGTGAGGCAGGCGCTCCAGACGCAGACTTGCGCGGTGTAGGCCCAGGAGTCTCCGCGCTGCGAACAGTCCGATCCCGAGATGTCTCTCACTTCCTTCCATTCCCGCATCCTCACGGGACCTCCACCTGGACCTGAAGGGGCAGGGAACACCCTCTACGTCGTCCTCCCCGTCGATTCCGCAGCCGGAATCCGTCACAACAATACAAACCCTGTCACCTTCCAGGTACGACTCAACAAGGAGGGATTTTTGCTCGGATCCCTTCATGGCGGTGAGCGCATTTCGGATCACGTGTACGAGGGCCGGAATAAGGTCATGCCCCGGAATGGGGATCATGGGCAGATTTTTCGTCAATTGAACATTGAGTGTCACCTCGTGCTTGAAAAAGAGGTCGCACTTGAAGACATTCAGAAGCCTCATAATTACAAGATTGACATCCATGGTTTCGCTGCAGCGATCCATTTCGTTGAGGACCATGAAATCCCTCAACAAATCCACAAGGTTCGAGATCTGTTGGTTCACCATCTTGAAGCGCACCCGCTGATTTCTGAAAAACTCCTCCCAATCCTCGCTCCGTTCGGCGCATTGAGTCCTGGTCTTTTGCTCCTGAACATTCAATCCCTTGAGCAGCATTTCAGTGAGCATGGAGATATTGTGCAGAGGACCATTGATGTTATGAATAAATCCTCTGACGAAACTTCCGAGGTAGCCGAAGCGCTCCCTGTCGACCAGAATCTGTAAACACTGCTCCAGCCGGTCCCGAATCTGTTCATCGTTTTCGGGATCCGCCCGTTCCTGCATATCGTCCGGCCAACGGGCTGCGGTCATTTTGCAGTTCGCCTTTTCCAGTCTCCTGGGACGCCTTGACTTTTTCATCGTGTGATAATACTTGGCAAATGCGCTTTTCATCTACTCGAATCAGCATGCCGAAAAAGTGGGAAAGATTTTGGAAATCGCATTATCTTGCGGTACGGCGAGATGCCGGGTCCCGGCAGTGGAAACAATGAACACCGCAGGCAACCCGGAGGGAAGACGGGGAGTCCAGTACTGCCGGAATGGCGGGACGGCCTGCTCCACACCCCGACCGGATATTCAGCAAAGGTTCCGTGATCCCTTATACTCCCTTTCCGGTTCCTTTAGTAGAAATGAATTGGCCGAATGGTGACAACAGGCCGCTTCTCCGCGATCCCGGGAACCCGTTCTTTCCTTCGACCGGTTCATGGACGGCCGATTCTTCCTTACAGGTCACTGCATTTACACAGGGTGCGTTGCGCGCTATGTTTGATTACAGGCTGTCTGGATGCCGCTGCGACCCCTGCGCGCCGGGTTCCTGTCAGCTGCATGAATCCTCTTTCCTTTGATCTTCATAATCGAAAGAGACAGCTCCGAACTTGAATGCGCTGTTGATACGATGGATTTTTTTGGAAACCGGAGGAGTTCCTTATGGCAGAGTCGTTTATCGAGAAGATCTATCTGGGATCCCTGGACAAAGGAGCGCTCCGCTTCATGGAAAAGAGGCGCCGCGATGACAGAGTAAACAATCTGGTCGACAGGTATGCGGCTATGCTCGGCAGGTTCCAGGTGGATTCCATCGAACGGGAAGAGAGGATACCTCCGGAGATGCTCGATCAGATGAAATCGATCGGCCTTTTCGGCGTTTCGATCCCCACGACCTACGGCGGAATCGGTCTGGACGTCCGGGAGCAGATGAAGCTTGTCGAAGAAATGACGAAACTGGATATTTCCCTTGCCCTCACCTCCATTGCCCACTGCGCCATCGGAGTCATGGCTATCCTGCTGTTCGGCAGCGAAGATCAGAAGCGACGGTATCTACCTGCGGCAGCCGCGGGAAAGATGATCTTTTCGTATGCCCTGACGGAACCCAGGATCGGCTCCGACGCACGGCACATCGAGACCAGGGCGGATCTTTCCGAAGACGGAAGCGCCTACATCCTCAACGGGCACAAATCGTTCATCACCAACGCAAACTACGCGGGAGGACTCACCGTGTTTGCTCAAATGGACCCCGTGCGGCCGGGGTACATGGGCGCCTTCATCGTGGAAACAGGCTGGGACGGCGTGCGGACAGGCAGGGATATGCCCAAGATGGGGCTCAAGGCAAGCTCCACCGCATCCGTTCAGTTCAAGAATGTCCGCGTGCCCGTCACCCATCTCCTGGGACCTCCGGGAGCCGGCTTCCGCATCGCCATGACGGTCCTGAACTACGGGCGGCTGGCTCTCGGAGCCGCTTCCGTCGGCATGATGAAGCGTTCCCTCGAAGACATGCTGAAGAGGTCGTCCAGCAGAATCCAGTTCCAGGTCCCCATTAAGGAATTCCCTCTTGTCCAGGAAAAAATGGTCAAAGCCCGAGTGTACTCCCATATCGGCGCAGCCATGAACGAGTTGACCGCCGGACTGCTCATGGACAATCCCTTTGTCCCCGCAGCCATCGAGACATCCCATTGCAAGCTCTTTGGAACGACTCGAGCCTGGGAAGCCGTCTATGACGCCCTCCAGGTGGCAGGCGGGTCGGGATACCTGACCACCCAGCCCTACGAAAAACGGATGAGGGACTTCCGGGTTACCACGGTCTTCGAAGGCACCACCGAAATCCATTCCATCTACCCGGCGCTCACAGCCGCAAAGAAAATCAGCGAAGAACTGTCCGGCTCCGGCACGACTCTTACTTCCCGTGTGGCCCGTGCTCTCAGGCTCTTCTTCGGCAGAATAGACTGGCCTCTCCGTTTCGAGGAAAAAGGGATGAGGGAGGCGTCAAGACTCGCCCTCGCCAACGCGAAGTCCATCAGGAGGATGCTTCTGCTCGGCCTGCTGTTCTACAGGAAAGACATGGCGGGAAAGGAGTTCCTGCTCAGAAGGATCACGCACCTCAGCCTCTACATGTTCGGCTTGCTGTCCATGCTTGCGAAGATGGAAGCCGACCGTCACACCACCGGAGTGTGCGAAGAGGACCTGAATGTTCTTGCCTACTTCGTGGAGGAAGCCAGGGAGGTCCGAAAGGTGAGTCGATCCTTGTTCGGAGGAAGGAAGGAAACCTTGGCAGCTGTCATTTTCAAAGACATCGACGCAAGCGGAAAGGAGAGTCACGGTTCTGTATTATAACGAAGCCGCTTTGCTTGGCTGCCGCACCCCTGATATCCGCTGTGGTTCTTCCGCCAAACCGGGCGTTCCTTCCCCCGGAAACCGGGGGAAGGAGGAGTTGCGAGGATCAATACAGACCGAAAAGATTCATTGCAAGGATAAGAAGCCCCGCTGCGGCGATCCTTTTCACCACGAGGGGGCTTACGCGCCTGGCGATCTGAGGTGCGATGTAGCCTCCCAGGATGGCCGCCGGGAACATGACCAGGAAGAATACGAGGTCGAAGTTACCGAACTGATAGTGGCGCATTGTTCCCATTACCGTATTGAAGAATATGGCGAGCAGAGAGCTGCCCACCACCACGAACATCGGCAGCCTCAACCCGACGGTCATCAGCGGAACCATGAAAGGACCTCCACCGAAACCGAACATCGATGAAATTACGGCGATGAGGAATCCTCCCACGCAGCCGAGGAGCACATTGACCTTAAATTCCTGTCCCCAGAATTCAACTACCATGACGGATACTCCTTTCCCTTAAGCTGCCCTGGAAGCTTTTGCCAGTGCGGCCTCTTCAGCCCGCTTCTTGAATTCCTTCAGAATGGCCTGTTCTTTCTTGTGCTTGGCCAGGTATCCCTGAGTCGTCTGCCAGAGCATGAGGCACGCCAGGATAACCAGGATCCAGCCGAACACGAACTTGTATTGTGCCAGGGTGATCATTTCCGTCAGCTTAGGGCCGATAAAGCCGCCCAGGACCATTGCCAGGCCGATGGTAACACCCAGCTTCCAGCTGATGAACTTGATTTTCGAATAGTTGACGATACCGCTTGCCTGGGAAAACATGACGGTAGGCATCACGGTACCCGCCACGACAGTGTGAGGCAGCGGCCAGATGGACACGAGCAGGGGATTGAGGATAAACCCGCCGCCCGCACCCATGAGGACACCGAAGATGGCGATGGCCAGAGTCAGAAAGAACGGACCGAAAAGGTTGATGCTCGTTCCGGCATTGCTGAAGTAAAGGTTGGGAAAGGAGATATTGTTTTCCACGCCGGCTACCTGGCCGACGGGGGTCTTGCCCGCCACCACCCGTATGTTGTACGTCCCGGGGGCCGATCCGGAACCGATGTTCAGTTTGGCGACAAATGTTCCGTCAGGCTGCGATTCGACAACCGGGGCGAAGACCTTGTCGGGGTTTCTGAACCTGGCCTTGACCAGCTGCATGGACCTCCGCTTGTTCTCCTTTTCGTCCATCGCGGGCAGGAGCTCGCCCCGAGATCCGACGATACTGCCCATCAGCGTGGCCTGGTACCTTTCGATCTTGATCTTTCCGGGAACGGAATAGGCAGCATCGGCACCCAGGTCTTTGAGAGCCTGCGAGTAGCTCCACTTGGATCCTTCCTTCTTGATCTTTTCCAGGTTTTCCTTCTGTTCCACAGGGGTCAAAATCTTGTAGAAGGCGGGCATATCATAAGTCATATAGAGGACGTACGGCCTTTTGCCCGTCTCCTTGTCCACCTCGGAATCAAACCTCGAAGCACGAACATGCTGGTCGGCCCATACCTCGATATAGACGGGGGTTCCCGGAGGCGCCGTACCTGTGATTGTGACAATGCCTCCGTTGTTGAGTGCGGTCCGGTCCACCTGGAAAGCCAGGGGAACCTGCGCTTCTTTGGCTTCAGGCTTGGCTTCTCCCGCAGGGACCCCCTTCTGCTGAGGCGTCTCCGCCTGCCCCTGTACCGCCGGTGCCGCCTCCGTCGCTGCTGCGGGTTTCCCCTCCTGAGACTGCTGCGCGAAGGACCCGTTCTGGTAGAGCATGAAGAGCGTCGCGGCCAGTGCAATCGTTAACGACATCCAATAACGTTTCATCGAATACCCTCCCTCCATCATCGGACCACAAGCACCTGGCAGGGTGCATGGGCAATAATCTTTGAAGATACGCTCCCAAGAATGGTACGCCTGGTCGCATGCTTTCCGGTCGAACCCACCACGATCACGTCCATGCCCTTTTCCCTGGCATAGTCTACGATGACATCCGCGGGACTGCCTTCCAGGACCACCATCTCACCTACTATCCCCTGCTCCCTGAGCTTCGCTTTCACCCCTTCCAGGATCCCTTCCGTCTCCGCCCTGTAAACCTGCTCGATCGTCGAACAGTCCACGGGCACGCCAAGGAAACACAGGTTGGGAATCGCGGAAACGACGGTGAGACTCGCCGCAAATCTCTGGGCAAGTTTGGCCCCCTCAAGCAGCGCCCTGTTGGAAACGTCGGACCCGTCATGGGCCACCAGTATCTTTTCCATCGATGACTCCCTTCTTTCCTTATTATTCTTCTGCCTCCATACCTAACGGCTTCCGTCCTGCCCCCTTTTTAACAAGAAACATGCCATCAGTTTTCCATGTGGAAATGCCGCTCTTCTTCCGATGTTTTCCCTGGATATCGAGGGCCTATAAGGATGAGAGCTCCCCCTGCCGGCGATATTCTCCGCCGGACAGGTAGAGATAAACCGAGAATCCGAAAACACCTGCCGCCTTATCTGCTGCACACACCCGCAACGAAAATCTATTTTTATAATATTTACAATCTGTTAATAACATGAAAAGATTTTATTGCAGTGCAATTATTTTTTTGCACCTCTTTTCTTTGTGCCGGGAAGACCCGGGCGCCGCTTTATTGCTGATCTGCGGGCCATCAAGGGAAGAATAGAGGGGCCGGGAGAGTGTGTATGTCACCGAGCGGTTTTTTTCCGGTTCATCCGGCAAACGAATACTCCGGTGCTTTTCACGGCAAGGAGCGATGATCACAACGCCATTCGGCATTCCAATCGCAGTTTCATTCCCGCGGGAATGACGTTGTTGTAGACATGGCGTTGTTGTGGAAATGACGTTACAACAAGTGTCATCCACCTTTGTGCGACAAGTGTTTGGGTACGCGTTTGCCGCAGGAACCATTTTCCTGGATTACCGGATTCCGCATACTGAAAGCTTTTTTGCTTCCCGATGGTCGTCCCATGGTACGCAATTTGCTTATCCATTCATGGGAAATTCGGCTGGAGATGATCGATATGGCACTCATTCTGATTGTTGGTGATGAACCGGATGCATGCCGCATGCTGCAACGCATTCTTTCGTCTTTCGGGCACTCGGTGCAGGCTTTCACGGAAGGCGGGAAGGCGGTAGAATGGCTCGAAGATAACCTCCCTGACCTGGCTCTGCTCGACATCAACCTCAGGGAAACCGACGGCATCGGTTTACTGAAGATCCTTCGACGTTCTCAGCCCCGCACAAAGACAATGATGATCACCGGGAACCCTTCCGCTGAAACAGCGGGGCAGGCCACCGAACTGGGAGTCGTGGATTACCTGGTCAAGCCCGTGGAAATCGATGAACTGGAGGAGCGAATCAACCGGGCGCTGGGTTGATTTTGACAGCCGAATTAGCGATAAAGGTGTGCAATGAATCACTTGCAACACATCACCTGCGGGAAAGGACATTGAACATGGCAAGGGGAGTCTACAGTATATGTTTTATGTGCACGGTGCGGTGTCCCATCAAGGTGACCGTTGACAGAGACGAGGTCAAATGGATTGAAGGGAATCCTTACGTACCGGGCATCGAAGGCGCCCTGTGCGCCAAGGGGTCTGCCGGACTCGCCCTGCTGCAGGACAATGAACGTCTGCAATATCCCATGATACGGACCGGCCCCAGGGGATCGGGACAATGGCGACGCGCGGGCTGGGATGAAGCGCTTGACTATGTGGCTGACCGCCTGCGGGAAGTGATGGGCAAGCACGGTTCCCGCAGTATTGTTTTCGGTGAAAGAACCAATCTGAATACGCACATCAGCAAGACCTTCATGAAGGCGATCGGTTCCCCGAACCATTTCACGCACGACGCCCTCTGCAAAGGTTCCGTCAATACGGCTTTCCGTTCCCTCACGGGATACAACGATACCCAGGTCGGTGTAGATTACGCCAACACCCGGCATATCGTTATGTACGGGCGGAACATTTTCGAGGCCCTGGAAATCAAGGCCGTCAACAGTCTGCTCGATGCGATGGACAGGGGGGCGAAACTGACCTACATCGACCCGCGGGTATCCATTACAGCGACCAAGGCCGACCGGTACTGGATGGTCCGGCCCGGAACGGACCTTGCCCTGAATTACGCCCTGATCCATACCATTCTGAAAGAACGACTCTACGACGAGGAATACGCAGCACGGTGGGTGCTCGGTCTTGATGCGCTGCAGGCGTTTGTTCAGCCGTATTCTCCTGAGTGGGCACAGGAGGAAACGGGGATCGCAGCATCCGAAATCGTGGCACTGGCTCGGGAAACCGCCGAGGCGAAACCCGCGGTTGTTTTCCACTATGGCTACAGGGGCGCCCATCACACAAACGAAATCGCTTTCCGTCGCTCGATTATCATCCTCAATGTCCTCATGGGCAGTATCGAGGCAAAAGGGGGACTCTTTTTCAAGAAAGGAATCCCGGCCACGGGCCGCGCTGATCTTCAGAAGTATGTGGACCAGGAGTTCCCCAAGATCACGGAACCGCGATTCGACGGTTCAGGAACAGCTCTCTTCCCCATCGCGGATACTTACCATGGCAACCCCCAGATGCTCGCTCATGCCATACTGAACGAAGACCCCTATCCCATCAAGGCACTCATCGCCAACCGCTTCGAACCGCTCCAGTCCATCCCCGACTCGTCCGCCACCAGGAAAGCCCTCGACAAGCTGGACCTGCTGGTCTCCATAGATATACACTTCAACGAATTTGCATGGTACTCGGACGTGGTCCTTCCCGAATCCATCTACCTCGAACGCAGCGATTCCCTTCAGGCGGCCTCCGGACTCAAACCTCAGATTGTCATGCGTCGCCAGGCGGTTCTGCCGCGGCACGACACACGTCCGGGATGGCTCATTTTGAAACAACTCGCCGACCGCCTGGGTGTGGGCCACTATTTTCCTTATAAAACCATCGAGGATATCTGGAGTTACCAACTCAAAAACACCGGCCTCAAGATCGAGGATTTTGCGGCGAAGGGCTTCGTATCTCTGTCGGATCAGCCTATTTTCTGGAACAGAAAAGACGGGATCAAGCTCAAGACTCCCTCAGGGAAGTTCGAACTCGTCAGCTCGCTGCTCGAGGACGCGGGTTTTCCATCTTTTCCGCCCTACAAGAGTGTGCCGGCCCCTGAAGCGGGCTTCTTCAGGCTGCTTGTGGGCAGGTGTGCTGCTCACACTCATGTTTCAACCCAGAACAATCTGTACCTGAATGAACTCGTGCCCGAAAATGAACTATGGATCCATACCTCCGCCGCCGCTTCCCTCGGGATAGAAGACGGCGGATATGTCGAAGTCTCGTCATCCTGCGGCACATCGAAGATCAGGGCAAAGGTCACGGAATTCATCCACCCCGAGGCCGTCTTCATGCTTCACGGTTTCGGTAAGACCGTGCCCGTCCTGACCCGGGCATTCATGAAGGGCACCAGCGATGCGATCCTGCAGGAAAACATTTCCGACCGGGTTGGCGGGAGCCCGGCTCTGGACGAAACCTTGGTAACGGTCAAGGCCGTGGACTGACCTTCCCCGTCATCCTGCAGATATTTCAGCCTACCCGGAGGATATAGATATGAGTGACTATTATCTTGCCCAAGACCAGAAGAAGTGTATAGGGTGCCTCAGTTGCGAAGTCCACTGCAAGACCTACCATGAACTGCCACCCGGCCCGCGCCTTACGAAGATCGTCGCCGTCGGGCCGAAGTTGGTGGGAAATGTCCCGCGCATGTCGTTCGTTTTCATGCCTTGTTTCCACTGTGAGGAGCCCTGGTGTGTCCCCGTGTGCCCGACGGGTGCCATGCGCAAGCGCGCAAAAGACGGCATTGTGTACGTGGAATCCTCGCTTTGCATCGGGTGCAAGAGATGCATCCACGCCTGCCCCTGGGGTGCACCGCAGTGGAACCCCGTAACCCGCAGGGTCGTGAAATGCGATTACTGCATGGAACGTGTGGACAAGGGTTTAAAACCTGCCTGTGTGACCAAGTGCGTCACGCACTGCCTGCAGTTCGGAAGGACGTGCGAACCGGAAGCGGGCAGGAGGGAGCGATACGCTCGAAAAGTGGCTATCGAGGTACTGGATCCTTCTCCCGCGGGCTGAGAGCCGCGGTGTCCTCCGGCCTACACGTGCTGCGATGGGATCCACGCGTTTGGAGAGCATACGACACAGGGCCGATACCCTGCGGCGGAGGATGTCCGCACGCCGGCACGCATATCGGATCTCACTGGTCCGCGTGAGATTCACTTCGCCGAGACTAATATGATTTCCCTGGCACCATTTCCATCCATCCAGTTCTGAAACCAGGGCGCCTCAAGGGGATAGCGGGCAGTCTGTTCCGCCCGCCCGGTGTCCCCCTTCCTTATCCTTCACATCTCACGCCAAGACCGCCAATTATGCCGTCGGTTCCAACTGTCTCCCGAATCAGCGCGGAAAGAAAACACCGTTGGCCACAGTTCCATCCCCGCCTCATCACGTTCATCGGGTTTTCCTCCGTATTGCCATTTTTTCGACATCAATTCGTAACGTTCATCCTTTCCAATGACGTTCATTCGGACCCCGGTTCCCGAAAAGCCGGCCGGGAGTTGAACAGGGTCCGATTTGCCGCGGCGTCTGCCGCGGTCGAAGATGTTCGAGGAAGTGCATGTCGGCGGCTGTCTGCATCATCGACGAAAAACAAGAGGAGAACATTGATGTCGAGGAAATCTTACGGTTATACCAAGGCGTTTGCGCTGGCCCTGCTGCTCAGCATGTCGCTGGTGTCCGCGCCGCAGGCGGTTGAACTGGATCCGGGGTTGCAGGATTACATGGCGGTGAGCGGAGTCTCGGGAAATCTCAAGTCCATAGGCTCCGACACCCTCAACAACCTGATGACCCTCTGGTCCGAAGGCTTCCGGTCCCATTATCCCAGCGTGAAAGTCGAGATAGAAGGTAAGGGATCCTCCACTGCGCCCCCGGCGCTCATCGAGGGCACGGCCCAGTTCGGTCCCATGTCCCGGGAAATGAAATCCAAGGAAATCGAAGCATTCGAGCAGAAGTACGGATACAAGCCTTCGAGCATCCGGGTTGCGGTGGATTCTCTTGCGGTATTCGTCCACAAGGACAACCCCATCAGGTGCCTCACCCTCAAACAGGTGGACGCCATATTCTCCAAGACCCGCAAAGGAGGTTATGAGAAGGAGATCCTGACCTGGGGAGACCTCGGCCTCACCGGCGAATGGGCCGCCAAACCCATCTCTCTCTACGGCCGGAATTCGGCATCCGGCACCTACGGCTACTTCAAGGAAGTCGCTCTTTACGGCGGCGACTACAAGGACACGGTGAAGGAACAGCCGGGATCCTCGGCGGTGGTCCAGGGCATAGCCTCCGATAAGTACGCCATCGGCTATTCCGGAGTGGGCTACAAGACCGCCGACGTTCGTACGGTGCCTCTTGCAGTGAAGGAAGGAGCCTGCTTCGACGCCACGGCGGAGAATGCCTACACCGGGGACTACCCCCTGGCCCGCTTTCTCTACGTCTATCTGAACAGGAATCCCAACGAGAAAATCGACCCTGTCCGGTCCGAGTTCATCAAGTACATATTTTCCAGGCAGGGCCAGCAGGTGGTGATCAAGGACGGATTTTATCCCGTTTCCAGGGCGCTGGCCGACGAAGACCTCAAGGCCCTGGCTGTTCGTTGAAACCGGATACTCACATGGAGGAACCCGACAGGAGCTTTCCGGCTCCCTCCGGAGCAAGACGCCGCGCCGCTGAAAGACCCGGGAAGGCGCGCCGGTCCGTAGTGCTTGCAGACCGGATCGCCGACCGGGCCATCACCGTCGGCGGCGTATTCGTCATCATCGCCGTCTTCGGCATTCTCATCTTCTTGATCGAGGAAATCCTGCCCCTGTTCAAGGGAGGAGCCATCACAGGGGTGTCCGAATACGATACGGGGATCACCTTCGAATCGCCGCCGGTTCTGAATATCGACGAATACCAGTCCATTGTGGTGGCACTTTCCCCCGACGGGACCCTGGAAACTTTTCATGCCCGCACCGGCCGCAGACTCCACGCTCCAGCCTTCGACTTCCAGGGAAAGAAGCTCTCGGCGATGGGGCACACGTTCGACCGCGAAGTTCTTGCCTTCGGATTCGAAGACGGCACCGTCCGTTTTGCAGGGATGGTCCTGAAAACCGAAATCCTCACACCGGACCGCCTCCCTCCCGGCCTCGACGTTCTCGATGACCGTGACCTCACCGATGGAGCCGCCGTGTATTCCGCCGTTCCGGGAAACCAGTTCCGCAAGGTATCCGTGGAGCTGGGACTGGAAGAGGAACTGCGGGTTTCGACGCCGGGAATCCCCATCGTCGCCGTCGACTGCAGTGCGGGAGGCATGGCCGAACGGCCGACCCGTGCCCTGGTGACCGTGAATTCCGCGGGAGAGGTGCACCTGAGCGTTACCGAATCCAGGCTCAACCTTCTCACCAGGAAGGCCGTTACGAAAACGGACACAACGGTTTTGCCCCCGATTCCCCGGGGAACGGAAATCCGGCACGTGCTGCTCCCCTCCAAGGCCGACCACGTCTACCTGGCGGACCGGTCCGGGACGGTCTACCGGTACAATATCCAGCGGTTCGAAACGCCCTTCCTGGCTGAAACCAGGCGACTGCTGCCGTCCGGAGTACAACTGAACTCGATGGGTTTCCTTCTCGGGGAGCAGTCGCTCGTTGCGGGAGGATCCGACGGGTCGGTGGGCATCTACTTCAGGCTCGATCGACGCGATGCCACTACAGCGGACGGGTTCACTCTCGTCCGGACAAGGGAGTTCGAACCCCACGAGGCGCCGGTCTCCTCCCTTGAACCCGCGCTGCGCGGAAAGACCTTTCTCACAGCCGACCAGTCGGGCCGGATACTGCTCCGGCACGGGACAAGCGAAGCCACCCTGCTTCGCATGAACGGCGGTTTTGAAAAAACACGGGCTCTCGTGATCGCTCCCCGCCTGGACGGCGTGCTGGCCCTGGCCGGAGACGGTCATGCCACCCTGTGGAATATCGCCGTGCCCCACCCGGAAACAAGCTTTCGCACCCTCTTCGGAAAGGTCTGGTACGAAGGCTATCCGGAACCCGGCTACACCTGGCAGTCTTCGGCCGCGACGGACGAATTCGAACCCAAGCTGTCACTCGTTCCCCTCATTTTCGGAACGGTCAAGGCAACCTTCTACTCCCTGATCTTCGCCATTCCCATTGCCCTGCTGGGAGCCATATACACCTCGGAATTCCTGGACCGCCGCATTCGAGGGACCGTCAAGCCGGTAATGGAGATGATGGCTTCCCTCCCTTCAGTCGTTCTTGGCTTCGTTGCAGCCCTGGTGCTGGCACCCGTTGTCGAAACCTGGATCGCAGCCGTTATTCTCGCCTTCCTGGTGCTGCCTGCCTGCCTGGTCGGAGCCTCGTACCTGTGGCAGTTCCTGCCCGAACGACTGTCCCTGCGTCTTCAGCACTGGCCCAAATCCGTCCTGATCCTTTGCACTGCTGTCTTCGGGCTCTTCCTGGCCTGGAGATCAGGACCGCTTTTCGAAGACGTCTTCTTCCAGGGCAGTTTCGTTCTATGGGTCAACCGATCGCACGGCGGCGCGGCACCTTTCCTGTTTCTGGTCTTTCTGCCCGTTTCGTTTCTGGCCGTTTCAGCAGCCGCGTCGAGGATGTACGGAAGGAGACTCAAACTCTTCATGCGCGGAACAGGTTCGTTTCAGGCCGCAGGCCTGTCCGCACTCAACCAGCTGGGCGTCGTCACGGTCTCGATTCTCGTTTCCGGAATCCTTGCTCTTCTTTGCGACCGGCTCGGACTGGACGCCCGGGGCTCCTTCGTCGACACCTACGTCCAGCGCAACACCCTGGTCGTGGGCTTCGCCATGGGATTCGCCGTCATCCCGATTATCTACACCCTGGCCGAAGATGCCCTGAGTTCCGTGCCCGAACACCTTCGGGCGGCGAGTTTCGGCTGTGGAGCCACACCCTGGCAGACGGGCCTTTGGATTGTGCTTCCCACCGCGTTGAGCGGCGTCTTTTCAGCCATCATGATCGGCATGGGGCGTGCCGTGGGGGAAACCATGATCGTGGTCATGGCTACGGGGAATACTCCCATTATGGACTGGAACGTCTTCAACGGGCTTCGAGCCCTGTCGGCAAACATCGCGGTGGAACTGCCTGAATCCGTGAAAGACGGCACCCTGTACCGGGTCCTTTTCCTCGCCGGGCTCGTTCTCTTCGCCATGACGTTCTGCATCAATACTCTGGCCGAAATCATACGGCAGCGCTTTCGCAGGCGTGCAATGCAGCTCTAGAACATGTATTGGAAAGACCGGGGACTTTTCATGTATAAAAGCATCACCTTTGCGCTGACTCGAACTGCCACGGCCGCCGATCAGACCGCCGAGGCCGTGAAGTATATCCGCCGAAAAGGAAGATCCGACCTGTCGGCCAGAGGCGAACCCTTCCTGTGGGGCCTGGGAGGGGCACTCGCATTCGGCATGCTGATGATCTTCGGATTCCTTGCCCTGATCGTCTGGAACGGCCTGGTCACCTTCTACCCAAAGCCCGTGCAAGTGGTCACGCTTTCGGACGGGACCCTGCTGGCGGGGGAACCCTCGAGGTCGGAGGTCTACAAACCCGGCCCGCAGGTGCTGGAGCACCTGGATGAACCTGCCCGGCAGGCCATAGCCGCCGAACACGGGTACGCCCGGCGCACTCTCTTCCGCACCGGCAATTTCGACCTCTACAATGAGGATTTCCGCTGGGCTTCCGATTTCAGCATCGTATCCGTGGCCGAACCAGCAGATGTTTATTTCATCGAACGCATCGAATGGGGACCCTTCGTGGGTTTCATCCGATCGCTCAACCTGAAAGGCGAAACCGTCTCCGGGGCTGCTCTCACACGCCAAATCCTCGAGGAAGCACACCGGCGGGCGGTGCAGCGCCGCGAACTCATCCGGGAGATCGAACGCGAAGAGATCGGAGCCGTCAATCACCGGCTCAATTCCGAGCGGCTGAAGCTCAAACGCATTGCCCTGAAGCAGGGAGAAAACAGCGACACCTACCGGCAGGCCGCAGCTGAATCGCTGGCCCTGCAGGAAACCCTCCAGGGCCGATACCACGACCTGGCCAGGGATGCCCAGGCGGTGAAGGCTGAAGACGCCCAGTACACGGTCACCCTTGCAGAAATCGGAGGCCGGGGGAAAACCATCCCGCTCTCCCAGGTCGTACGCTTCACCCTGCCCAACGATATGTCCTTTTTCGAAAAAATTCGGCTCTATCTTTCGAGGTGGCTCGAATTCCTGACGGACGAACCTCGGGAGGCCAACGCCGAAGGCGGGGTCATGCCCGCGCTGTTCGGAACATTCGTGATGACGGTTCTCATGGCCCTGGCGGTTGCTCCCTTTGGAGTCATGGCCGCCCTCTATCTGAGGGAATACGCCAAACAGGGGAAACTCGTTTCCGTAGTGCGCATATGCGTGAACAACCTGGCAGGTGTGCCGTCCATCGTGTACGGAGTCTTCGGGCTGGGGTTCTTTGCCTATATCTGTGGAGGCACGATAGACCGGCTGTTCTTTCCCGAGCGGCTGCCGAACCCCGTCTTTGGAACAGGCGGCCTGCTGTGGGCCTCGCTCACCCTTGCCCTGCTCACCGTCCCCGTGGTGATCGTGGCCACCGAAGAAGCTCTTGCCGCCGTGCCCCAGTCCATGCGCGAGGGCTCCCTTGCATGCGGAGCATCCAGGTGGCAGACCATCAAATACATCGTTCTGCCTCGAGCCCTGCCGGGCATCATGACCGGCCTCATCCTGGCCATGGCCCGCGGCGCTGGCGAAGTAGCCCCCCTCATGCTCGTTGGTGTGGTGAAACTGGCTCCCGAACTGCCCCTGGATGGCTTTTTCCCGTATATCCACCTCGAAAGGAGTTTTATGCACCTCGGGTTTCATATCTTCGACGTGGGATTCCAGTCGAGGAATTCCGAAGCAGGCAAGCCGATGGTGTTCGTGACCACCCTGCTGCTCATCAGCCTGGTGGCCTTTCTCAACGCCACCGCCATCGTGATTCGCAACCGTCTCAAACGCAGGTTTCTCATCGGCCATTTCTGATCCCATTCCTTCAAAACGGAATCGACTGAGCACATGGAAGCAGCAAGAAAGATCGACGAAAACGACCACACCGTCTACCACATCAAAACCACCGGCAGAGGCCCCCTCATCGAGACAGAACACTTTTGCCTGTGGTATGGATCGAGCCAGGCGCTCTTCGACGTCTCCATGGACATCGAACTCGGACTCGTCACCGCACTCATCGGACCGTCGGGATGCGGCAAATCCACTCTGCTGAGGTCCCTCAACCGGATGAACGACCTCATCGACGGCCTCAGAACCCGCGGAGCCGTCCGCTTCGACGGTCATGACATCTATGACCGGGACACCGATGTCATCGGCCTGAGAAAGCGGATGGGAATGGTCTTCCAGAAGCCGAATCCCTTTCCCATGTCCATATCGGAAAACGTGACCTATCCCCTGAAGGTGGACGGTATCCATGACAAGACCGTCCTGGCGGAGACGGTGGAAAGGGCACTCCAGGGAGCCGCCCTCTGGGAGGAGGTCAAAGACCGCCTCAAAGACAACGCTCTCGGCCTCTCCGGCGGACAGCAACAGCGATTGTGCATCGCCCGGGCCATCGCCGCCGACCCCGATGTTCTGCTGATGGACGAACCCTGTTCGGCCCTCGACCCTATCGCCACGGCCAGGATCGAAGAACTCATCAACGAACTGCGCGGCCGCTACACCATCATCATTGTGACACACAACATGCAGCAGGCGGCGCGCGTATCGGACAACACCGCGTTCATGTACCTGGGAAGGCTCATTGAATACGGCGAAACCACCCGCATCTTCACCACTCCCCGGTCTGCGAAAACCGAAGACTACGTGACCGGACGCTTCGGATAGCGGAAACCGGCATGCGGAGTCTTCGAAAGAAGCGGAAGTATCCGGCTCGCGCTTCCCGGCACCCTGGCCCTCGATCTCGGGCGGTTCTTGAGACACCGAACATCGATATCGTTATGGAAATATTCAGGAAAATCCTCGATCACGCCGGGGAAAAGCCATTGTCCGAATGCCCCGTCGCGCCCTTGCAGACCCGGGCGGCTGAAAACACTCCATTCCCGGTGAGCACGATAAGGCTCTTCAAAGGTCATCACGCTGTCCAAGGCTCGAACAAGATATGATTTCAGAAGGTACGTCGGTTATGGAAAGACGAGAGAAAATCAAAAGGATGAAAAAGACCTGGATGATGTACGCAGCATAGCAGGCCAGCCGTCACCTGATGCCGTGCTTTTTGAGCTTATATCTCAGCATTCTTTCGCTCAATCCAAGGACTCGCGCAGCCTGGGTCTGATTGTACCGGGCTTCACTCAATGCGTCTTCAATAAGTCTACGCTCCAGGGCATCGAGAGCACTGCGCAGCTTCTCCTTTTTTTCAGCGTCGGCATCATGGATAATCGGTTTGAATCTGTTGAACGGCAACTCGTCCACGGTAATCAGGGAATCGCGTGCAATGACGACGGCTCTTTCGAGTATATTTTCGAGCTCCCGCACATTCCCCGGATAGTCATATCTGAGAAGCGTATCCCTTGCTTCGCGCGTCAGTTCACTCACCTTCCTATTGTTTTGCTCTGAAAAGCGTCTTGTGAAATATTCGATCAGCATCGGGATATCTTCGCGCCTTTCTCTGAGAGGCGGTATCCTTATCGAAACCACGTTGATGCGATAGAAGAGATCCTCCCGGAAAGTACCCTCCCTCACCCTTGCTTCGAGATCCTGATGAGTTGCACTCACAATCCGAACATCCGCGTGCAGTGTTCGGTTGCTGCCCACTCTCTGGAACTCGCGGTTCTGTATGAATCTAAGCAGCTTGGCCTGCAGAAGCAAAGGAAGTTCGCCGATTTCATCCAGGAACAAGGTGCCCCCGTCGGCCAGCTCAAACCTGCCGATTCTGCGATGAACGGCCCCTGTAAATGCACCTTTTTCATGGCCGAAAAGTTCGCTTTCCAGGAGATTCTCGGGAATTGCGGCACAGTTGACAACAACGAAAGCACGTTCGTTCCTAGGGCTCAGGTTGTGGACGAGTTTCGCCAGGAGTTCCTTGCCGGTTCCCGTCTCCCCCTGGATCAGGACCGATGCGTGGCTTGGAGCGACTCTGCCAGCGAGATTGACCATCTCGGTCATCTTTCGGCTTTTGTAAAGGAACCTGTCCGTCCCTCCACTTTTAGCCCGAAGTTCCTCTCTCAGAATGGCATTCTCTTTCAGGAGCCTGCGGCTCTGGGATATCTGTTCGATAACGAGCGCAAGCTCTTCCAGATCTACAGGTTTGGTAATGTAGTCCCTGGCACCGGCCTTCATGGCCTCCACCGCCGTCTCAATGGTGCCATAGGCCGTAATGACCAGTGCGTCAGTCTCGGGATTCAACTCCTTTACTCTTCTCAGGACTTCCAGGCCATTCATGTCCGCCATCCTCAGATCAAGCAGGAGAAGATCAAATGCCCCGTTTTCGAAAAGACGCAGCGCCTGCTCCCCACTTTCCGCTTCCATGACAACGTGCCCTTTCCCCACGAGGAAATCCCTGAGCATCCCCCTCTGGAAAGGTTCATCCTCCACAATGAGAACATCCAATTCTTTCAAATCTATATCCATCCCGTCACCGGGTTGCCGAACCCGCACCCGGCCATTGCTGTGTGAATTTCAGCCGCGGCAACCCACCTTTAATCAGGCTGCTTCCGAATCGGACAATCTGCCCTGGAAGATCCAGAAAATCATCCGATACGGGATTCTTTCCCAAGTAATCACGCTTTCCTTCCATTCCAGGGCAGGCGAAGTTCCAGGGACGTGCCGCCGACCGGCTCACTCTCCAATCGGATGTCACCGCCGTGGGCCTTAACGATCTCGCGCGCGATGGAGAGACCGAGTCCCGTGCCGTTCTGTTTTGTCGTATAGAAATCTTCGAAAACCTTATGCTGCTCTCTCAAGCCGATGCCCGCACCATCATCCCGCACTGTTATGGACAAATGGCTTTTCTCTTGTGCTGCAAGCGTTATGCGGATCTGGCCACCTGGGTCTACCGCATCCAGAGCGTTCCGTAAGATGTTGAGCACCGCCTGAAGGAATTTATTGGCGTCGAGCAGAACAAGGGGAGTATTGTCCGGCCAGGATGTCTGTACATCAACGTTCTTGCCGGCTGCTTCCTCTTGAATGAGATAGACTGCCGACTTCAGGATATCCAGAATGGACTGTTCCCGAAGTTCAAGGCGATCGGTGCGGGACAGGCTAAGGAACTCCTCGACGATACCGTTGAGCCGCCTGATCTCACTTCTCACAACTTGTGTGATTCGGATAAACTCCTCCCTCCTGGGAGGCTCATCAGGACTGTAGTCCTGTTGTAGGCGTTGAGTGGCCATGCTGATCGCGTTGAGTGGATTGCGGATCTCGTGTGCAACGCTTGCTCCCAGCTTTCCAAGCGATGAAAGAGTCTCCGCACGGTACAGACGCTCTCTCATGGCCTGAACCCGGCCGGCATGCAGGTTTTGTGTCCGATAAAGCAGTCCCATGGCCGAAAGGCCGACAGCCACTATGATCCCGGTCCAAATGAGAACATGACGGCGGTTCTCCACCAGGGTCCGATTGGTTTCCTGTGTTTCCAGACCCACCCTCGCAATGCCCACAGCCGTGCCGTCCAGTGTGAACGGAAAGAACAATTCAAGGGATTTCACTTCCCCCGACTTCACACATCGGCCTCCGGAGCTAATGGCATCAACAAACGGTACACTCGACGTAAGCACACATTCCTCAAAGTCTTCACCGGGAACACTCCCCGCCCGAGCCAGCAGATCCCCCGTGTGGCTTTCCACAGTCAGGTGGAGCACCTCCCTGCCCCGATAAGACTTCGCAACGGCTTCCTCGATGCATGTCTTTCGTCCCCAGTATCGCAGACCGTCAGGACTCAGAACAACAAGGACGGCCCCGTTCCCGTCCTGCCTGCGAACGCCGACAAAACCTCCTACTCCTTCTCCTCCCGCACCATCGAACAGGTGGATGACCAGCTCTTCGTGACCTTCCCAAACCCTTCGAACGTGAGGCAATACATGTGCCGACAACACACTGCTCTGAAAAACCGCCCGCCCGTGCACATCCAGGAATACAAGTGACTCGAGTTTCTCCGAGGCCGCTCTGGCATGGATGAAATCCTGCGTGTCCTCACCAGCGGCAAGAGCGCTTTGCATCTGCCGATCCATATCTCTTGCAAATCCTACAATTGCTCCTGCCAAGGATTCCTGGATTTGGAAAGCCTCGTCATCATAATAAAGACCCGCCAATAGTCCCCGGAAGTCCTCTCCACGGCGAGTCAAACGGTTGTATTTCTCCTGCGCTGAACGCTCGATTTGCTCCACAACCTGGCGAGCCCGCTCTCTCAATGCATTTGCAAGGATGCCTTCGAGGCGCCGCAAATCCATCATGGCCATGGCAAAGAAGAGAAGGCCCAGCAGAACGGTCGCAGCTACAATGCCGAAAGGTTGCACAAAGGCGGGACTCTTGCTTTCAGGAGAACGCATCGAGGTACCCGCAAGTCGGTATCTCATGGCTGCACTCTCCACGCATCAATCGGGCAGGATTCGTTGCCTGCACATCCTGTATTCAGCTCTTCCCAATCGAGGATGAACCCGACCCCGAATCGGTATTCGACCGAATATCCGCCTGAACCTTCCTGCCTGATCTTCCGAGAAGTCGAGGTTCTCCATTTCATTGCGCTCAGAATACGGACGCCGCTAACCTCTTTCCCATCAGCATATACAAAACCGCGGACCCCCTTTGTTCCGATCGCCCCCTCGGTCAGAAATTTCATCATCCTGCAATCCCCTTCTTAAATCCCGTTTAGATTAACGGCTATCCAAGGGATTGACAAGAAATTCGTCGCCAATAGAAATCCTTCGACCCACCCGGAAAGGTCAGCACCGAACGATCGCTCATTCCTTCTACCGACATTTTTGTCGAACTGGCACACAATCTCCTTCCACCCATCAACCTGCTGAACCTTCGTAAGATTATCCCTATTGTGTCCGCCACCCTCGACAGATCTTTCCTCAATACTCATTGCCTGTCCCTCGAAGAACATCATCTGCGAAAAGATTCAAGTAATGGAAATTTGTTGACATTGGATCAGCCTGGCGCCGGGTTTCATGATGGCATGCTGATTGCTGCTGTGAGTGCAACCGTTTGTATCAGCGTTTTTTAGAGAAGAGACGAACAATGAAAAAGATCGTGATGGCTTTGGCGGTGCTGCTCACCATGGGATACGCGGGATTTTGTTTGGCAGGCCCACGGGAAATGGATCCTGTATGTCGGCAATCACTAGAGAACGTCGATCTTTCCGAAGAACAGCAGGTGCAGGTCAGGGCAGTCTATGAATCCTTCCTGGCAGAGGTCAATCCGCTGCAAGGTTCACTCATGGTCAAAAGAACCGAACTTCAGCGCATGTGGGCGGATGCACATCCCGACGAAGCACGAATCCTGGCGAAGCAGACGGAAATCAGCGAGGTCATGGCACGGATCCACGAAATCAGAACGAAGCACCAGTTGAGGTGCCGCAAAATACTAAACCAGAATCAAGGGAAGGCACTCGTCACCCACACCGACTTTCAGGGTGGCCGATAGATCGCTTCCGGGCTGGAGAGGATGCCGGGGGGTTGTCCATGGGTTGTAAGCCGTTGAGGGATAACCAAAAGCCTGTTGGGGAGGGAACGGATATCGAGCAGGGGCAACAGGACAGGACCGAAATCTGCACAACCTTTGCGGGGAGAATAAGGAGACGGAGCTTTGAGACTGCAAGATGGAGCCGTTGGATTTTTTAGCGAGACCGAACAGGGGGCGGGGAGTTGAACCGATGCGTACTTTCATGAAAATCCACCTGGCGGCCTTAGCCTTATTCGTGTTGTGGGGATGCGCCATCCTGCATCCCACCGATCCCTATGCTCCTGCCCTCGTATCCCCAACCCCGGGTTCCCCGGTGCCCCTGCCGGGTTTTCCTCCCCAAGTCGGGCATTCCGACCTGAAAGGACCAATGGATCTCGACCGTTGTGTGGACATCGCACTGCGAAACAATCCAGAAATCGCTGCGACGACCTGGGAGGTATCGGCTGCAGGCTTTCGCATCGATCAGGCCCGGGCGGCCCGGTGGCCTTCATTGAGTGCCGATTCCGGCTATTTTCACCATCTTGACAACCAACGTCTGATCCAGGCCCGTTACAATGGTGAACCCGGGTTTTTCGATACGGATATCTTCCGGGGAGACATTATTCTCAAGATCCCATTGTTCACGGGAGGACGCATCATCAACGAGATCAGCGCCTCGCAAATTCTGCGCAAGGCGGAGGAGAACCGGCTTTCCAGAACTCGAGACGAACTGATTTTCAATGTTTCGAGCACTTACTACGGCATCCTGGCTCAGCGAAAAGTCATCTATTCACTTGAGTTCTCGATTCAGGCGATGGAAGAGCAGCTCAAGAAGATTTCCGACCTGCTTGCAGTTCAGAAGGCTGCCAGGGTGGATCTTCTCCGGACACAGGTACGCTTGGCGGACCTAAAACAGAACCTTGTCAGAGAACAGAACCTGCTCGCCATCCAGAAACGCCTTTTGGCAAACTTCATGGGATTGGATTACGACTCCGACAGAATTGACATCGAGGGAAAGCTCTCATTCGAGGAAATCACCTGCGATGCGGACCTTCTCACGACGGAGGCACTGAGGGCCAGGCCCGATTTCCTGGCCACTCGAGCCCGCCTGGAGGCCCAGGCAAGGCGTGTCGACATTGCGAGGGCTGCACATTACCCCAATGTCTCGATCCTGGGAAGCTACGGTATCCGGGCCAATTCTCTTGGAGACGATGAGGACGTCGGATCGGTAGGGCTTGGCCTGACGGTCCCGCTTTTCGAAGGCGGACGAATTCTTGCGCGGGAGAGTGAAGAAAGATCAACCCTGGCCGCCGCCAGGGAGAGGCTTCGCAAGCTGGAACTGCAGATTCGCCAGGAGGTGGAAACAGCGGTCCTTGATGTCCGCTCAAGCAGCGAGCGGGTGAAGGCGACTCAACAGGCTATCGACCAGGGGCGGGAAAGCCTCCGTATAGAAAGGCAGAAATATGAACTGGGCCTGGGTTCCATCACCGACGTCCTCGATGCTCAGTCCGCTCTTCTTCAGTCGGAAACCAACTATTACCGGGCATTGGCTGATTTCAGGACGTCGGTTGCCCGCATCGGCCTGGTCACGGGAGGGCACGCATCATGAGGAGACGACTACCGGTTCTTTTTTTCCCGGTCCTTTTCGCCATCGTTGTGTTTCTTTTTTTGCGATCCGGCGGCATGGTCCCGGCATCGGATGAGAAAGGAACACCTCCAGCCGGATCGTCATCAGAACCGGCCAAGACGGCGGGAGAACCGAAGTCCCTGCCCACTGTCGTCACTGCCCCCGTGGAGGTCGCTCCCATGTCCAGGAAACTGGAACTGACAGGTTCCGTCGTGCCCGCAACAACAGCACGAATGGCATCCCCGGGCGAAGGACCTGTGGAAAACTGCAGGGTGCGGGAGGGGGACATGGTCAGGCTGGGAGAGACACTGCTCCGGATCGGCAGAAACAGGGCCGCCGACGCACAGTTTCTCGCAGCCAGGGAATCCCTGAAAGAACAGGAAGAAGAACTGAAGCGCGTGGAACAGCTGGTAAAGAGCGGCGCGATTCCAGGAGCTCAGATGGACACGGCACGGGCAAAATTTCAGAATGCACGGGCGCAGTTCGAGAAGGCCAGGGAAAGCAGTGAAGACTATTCCGTAAAGGCGCCCTGGGACGGGATCGTTTCAAGAGTCCTGGTAAAAGATGGGGACTACGTGGCTCCAAGGACTCCTCTCGTCGAGATCTTCGATCCACGCAGCCTTGTCGTCCGGTTTACCGTTCCGGAAGTCAATGCCACCGAGATTCGCAAAGATATGCAGGTCAACGTCCAACTGGATGCCTATCCGGGTCGTGCGTACCAGGCCCGGGTCGGCAGGGCATTCCCCGAACTGGACACCAGGATGCGCACACGCATGGTGGAGGCGGTTCCCGTGGAGAAGGTGGACCTCATTCCAGGCATGTTCGCGCGCATCGAGGTCATTCTGGCCGCCGTGCCTGATGCTTTGGTCGTTCCGTCTGGAGCCGTGCTTGTGACGCAAAAGGGTGAGCAGATCGTTTTTTCGGTGGTGGACGGGAAAGCCCAACGGCGAAAGGTGGAGACCGGAATCGAGGAAAGAGGCCGTATCCAGATCTTAAAGGGAGTCTTGGCGGGCGAGCGGATAATCGTGGCCGGGCACGAAAAGCTGAAGGACGGCATGGACATCCAGGTCGACAGAGGAAACGGTCAATGAAGATTACAGCCCTGGCCGTGAAGAAGAAGATAGCCACCGGTGTCATCGCCATCGCCCTGACCGTACTCGGTGTTTACGGACTTCTCCATCTTCCCGTAAACTTTCTACCCGACATGACCTACCCCATGATCAGGATCCACATCTGGTGGCGCGGAGCGACACCCGAGGAAATCAATACGAACCTTGCGGACCCCGTCGAGCGCCAGATGGCCACGGTAGACGGGCTGGACTACATGGAATCCTCGTCCATCGAGGGCATGTATACGCTGGTTCTCAATTTTGAATACAATGTCGACGTCGACGTCGCCTACCAGGACGCACTCGCCGCCATGGCACGAGTGGCGAGGCAATTGCCCAAGGACATCGACCCCCCGATCATCATCAAGGCGGATCCGTCGCAGCTCCCCGTTGCTCAAATCACGGTCGGTTCCGACCGCTGGGATCTTGTCGAACTGCGTACATGGGTGGACAACTGGCTGCAGGACCAGATCCAGGCTGTTCCCGGCGTGGCGGGGACGGAGATTGTGGGCGGGCTCAAGCGTGAAATAAGAGTCCACCTTGATCCCCATGCAATGGAAAAGTACATGCTCTCCCTGCCCTCCGTGATCAAGCGCCTCCAGGATGAAAACATCGAGCAGTTTGGGGGAAGAGTGACGTCAGGGCAGCGTGAGTTCATCGCCAGAACTACGGGCGAATTCCGCTCGCTGGACGACATTCGTTCCGTTGTTCTGGCTCAGGAAGAAAAATCCAAGGTCTACCTGCGCGACATCGCCTCGGTGGAAGATTCTCACGAGGAGGCCAGAATCATCACCCGACTGGGAGGAGAACCCTGTGTCAAGCTGAGCGTGCTCAAGCAGGCAAATGCCAACACGGTGGAAGTCGCCCGGGCTGTGAAGGAAAGAATGGAAAGGCTCGAAGCCGTCCTTC
Source organism: Syntrophobacteraceae bacterium (assembly GCA_013314815.1). Classification (GTDB taxonomy): domain Bacteria; phylum Desulfobacterota; class Syntrophobacteria; order Syntrophobacterales; family Syntrophobacteraceae; genus JABUEY01. The sequence continues at coordinate 22,084 of JABUEY010000007.1, read as the reverse complement.
CCGACGGCGTCCGGCTTGGAATAGTCGAAAACCAGGCCGACTATGTCATCCCGGCCCTGAAAGGAGTGAGAAATGCAGCCTTCGAAGCCACCATCCTCGTTCTCGTTGTGATCTATCTCTTCCTGGGCAGTCTGCGGCAGGTGCTTGTCATGATCCTAGTTTTCCCGACGACGCTGCTTCTTAATTTCGCCCTGATGAAAACAGCCGGCTTCTCTCTCAATATCTTTTCCCTCGGAGGTCTTGTAGTCGCCATAGCCGTCGTGCTGGACAACTCGATCGTGGTCTTGGAAAACATCACCCGCCTGAGTCATTTGAAAAAGAACGACTCTCCGGAAGAAACCGCCATACGGGCCACGTCTGAAGTCGGACCGGCCATCCTGGCCGCCACCCTTTCTTTTCTGGCACTGTTCATTCCATTTCTGTTCGTGCCCGGCCTGACCTCGCTGCTTTTCAGAGAACTCATCCTGGTCATCGCCGGCATCGTTAGCATCAGCCTTGCAGTAGCCATTACGCTTACTCCGATGCTTGCCACGCTTTTAATGAGACGCACGGCAGAAGAACAGAAGAGCACTCTTTTCGAGCGACTCTTCGAGAGAGTGATCCGTTCCTACGGCTGGCTGCTCGAAGCGCTTCTCCGGCGCCGGTGGTTCGTGGCGGCAGCTTTTCTCCTTGTTCTTGCGGGAGCCTTGGTACTGGTCCCACATCTGGGAACCGAATTTCTTCCACAGGTCGACGACGGCCGTATCCTGGTCAAGGTGAAACTGCCAACAGGCGCATCCGTTGAAGCAACGGAAAAGGTGCTCTCGCAAATCGAAAGGATCATCGCCGATGATCCGCTCATTGAAAGCTACTTTACCCTGGCCGGCGGCAAGGTCTGGGGGTTGTACACCTATGAGATCGCCAATGAAGGGGAAAGCAACATCCAGCTTATCCCCCGCCACTCCCGAAGGATCAGCACCGCAGAATACATCAGGCACCTGCGTTCCATTGTCTCCAAAGTCCCCGTTCCTGGAGGCAAGGCCATGGTCATGCAGGCAAAGGTCAAGGGACTGCGTCGACTCGGCGAGGCGGATATCGAGGTCAAAATCAAGGGCCAGGAACTGGAAAAGCTTTTCGAACTGGCACGCCAGACCAGCGAAACGATGAATCGACTGAAGCAGTTTACGAACGTCTATGTATCGATGGATATGACCAAACCCGAGTACCGGATTCAGGTGGACAGGACGCGGGCCGCCGAACTGGGAGTATCCATGGGCGACGTGGCTGCCACCGTGCGTTCGCTGGTGGGCGGGGCGGTGGCTACGCGGTATAGGGAAGGTGACGATTTCTACAACCTTCGGGTGATGATCCGGGAAGACCGGATCACTTCCCGGCAGGACGTAGAGAACCTGGTCCTTCATTCCTCACGGGGGGGATACCTGAGGCTTCGTGACGTGGCGGAAGTTCGGCAGACGGTTGGACCCTTGGAAATCATTCGTGAGGACCAGATCAAGGAGGTCATCGTGCGCGGAGACGTCGCCGGGGTCAGCGTCGGCCAGGCCATGTCCACCCTGACGAATGCTTCGAGAGAGCTGCAGGTACCCGTCGGGTACGAAATCTCGTTCGGAGGTCAGGCACAGATGATGGCCCAGATGAAGCAGACAGCTTTGTCGATTCTTGCCTTCGCGGTTTTCTTCTCCTTCGTCGTCCTGGCCGTCCAGTTCAACTCCCTCAAGCTGCCGGCTCTCATCCTGGGATGTGTTCCCTTCTGTGCCGCTGGCATGGTCTACATCTTGTACGTCACGTCTCTTCCCTTGGGAGCCACGGTCCTCATTGGGCTCCTGGTGGTTATCGCCGCGACGGTTAACGAGGGGGTGCTCCTGCTGACCTTTGCCGAGGAACTTCGGACCCGGCGACTCATGCAGGCTTACGTCGCAGTGATCGAGGCTGCGAAAATCCGCTTCCGTCCCCGGGTGATGATATCCTTCTGCATCACCGTGGGATTCATTCCTCTGGCACTGAACATCGAGGAAGGCGGGGACATGCTGCAGCCCATGGCGGCCGGAGCGATCGGCGGACTCGCAGTTGGAGCACTGGTAGCCCTGTTTCTGATGCCGTGCCTCTATGTCATTTTTACGAAAGCCAACATAGGAAAACCTGCCCTTCCCCCTAGATAGTGGCCATCCTGTACTGGACGATTAGAAGCGAAAGGAGGGAATACACTTGAAGCTCCGGACCCATGCTCTGGCGGCCTCCGTGATATTACTTATTACAGCCTGCGGGGTTCAGAAAACTTCCGAAAGTCCATCGAACATTCCAGTGAAAGGGATGGTGACCATGGTCGACTTTGGAGCAGAAAGCTGCATTCCGTGCAAAATGATGGCGCCTGTTCTGAAGAAACTGGGGCAGAAATACAAAGGCAGGGCCGCAATCGTTTTATCGATGTCCGGAAAGAGCGTGAACTGGCGCGCAGCAAAGGAATACGCGCCATCCCGACACAGGTTTTCTATGACAAGGAGGGAAAGGAGGTCTTGCGCCATGAAGGTTACATGGACAGGCAAACCATCATCGATGTGCTGACACGGCTAGGAACCGGTTAAAAAAAGTTCGGCAGGAAATCTTTTCGAGCGGGGCTTCACTTCGATCTTCGTACGAACGCGTTTCAGAATGCAGACGTCAGGGACGGTATTCCACGAAAGAAGTCCCTGCAACTGACACCGGTTCTCCGCCGATGATCCATGGTGCTTGAGCGGTTGTAAGTGGAAGTGTTTTGTCGGAAATCGGGTACCGACAGCCAAGGATGCCTGGAATGAACTTGCTGAGGAGGGAAGAATAGTGTTGGAGGAGCTCTTCATTACGGTGAATTCTTGGATGATGGGCGGGACGGCCATTGCAGCTCTCGGATGCTTCCTGTGGGGCATGATCAGCGTCGCTTTCAGCCCGTGCCACCTGGCGGCCATCCCCCTTATTGTGAGCTATGTTGCAGGCCAGGACAGGGCTCTCAAGGCAAAAATCGCCGCCCATTACGCCGTGGCTTTCACCGTCGGCCTGTTCATAACCATTGCCCTCGTCGGCATCGTCTGTGCGGCTCTTGGTCGCATGCTTGGTGAAGTCGGTCCCTACTGGACGATCGTCGTGGGCGCGATTCTGATCTGGGTGTCCATGGACATGCTCGGCGTGGCCAAGTGTTCCATGCCCGGTGGCCTGCTGAACCGTATCCGCATCAAGGGACTTCCGGGCGCCTTCATCCTGGGCCTGGCTTATGGAGTGCTCTCCGGTTCCTGCACCTTCGGCTTTATCGCTCCCATCCTCGCCATCATAACGATTCAACAAAAAATCATGACGGGTATTGCGTTCATCGTCCTTTTCGGCATAGGGCACTGTGTCCCCATTGCGCTGGCGGGAAGTTCCACCGCAACGGTAAGGAGGCTTCTGTCGAGTAGTTCCTTCCACGAGGGAGGACTCTGGTTCCGCAAGCTCGCGGGAGCTGGCATAGGAGCACTGGGGCTTTATTTCGTTGTTCGGCCCTTTCTCGGGAGTTCATAATTTCGCCTTCATCCGCCAGATCATGACCCGAGGACGGGAAGCTGCGCCACGGCGCCGGATGCAGCAAACAAAACCGGGCGTTGGAAGTCCGCCATCCGGATCCGATTCATCGCCCCGTTGATTGAATGACAACAGTACGCTGAGACAAGGAGAATTGATGAATCCACTTTTTGGGTCAATATTGGTACTGGTCCTGTGGCAGTTCGTATGGCTTTTTCCCGGCCACCCTGGCCATGCTTCGGAAGACCCATCCCATACATCCTATTCGGCTGTTACGGATAAGCAGGCACCCTCCTTGCAAATCCCTCGGAGCAAAGTCGACTTTGGACATGCGGACGAGGGGAGTAAGGTGTCGCATGAGTTCGCGGTCCTCAACAAGGGAACCGCACCGCTGATCATTCACCAAGTGCGGCCCGGCTGAGGGTGCGCGGTGGCTCATTTTGATCGGGCCATCCCTCCCGGAGGCGAGGGGAAAATCACTCTTAGGGTCGATCTTACTGACTATCAGGGAAAAGTTTCGAAAACAGCAACGGTCCTCAGCAATGATCCGGAGAACAGCAGGGTGGTCATTTCGCTGAACGGGATCGTTGACCCCCTGCTGCATATCCGTCCCGGAAACAGCATTTCCTTCAGGGGAGCAGCGGAAACGGTTGCAGAGAGCATAGTCGAGCTCAAAGCCGCCGATCGGCCGTTCCATATCTCAAAGATCGAAAGCAACCTGGAAGAAAAGGTGCAGATGCGGCTGGATACGGTCAAAGACGGATATCATTACCGGCTTCGAGTTGCCAATAGAGTGAGACAGGGAACCTACAGCGGCATCCTCACACTCCACACGGACATGGAGAAGAAACCGCAGATCGCTCTGCGGGTAAGCGCTCACATCGAGTCCCTGATCTCCGTGCGTCCCATGTCGGTGCTCATCGGAAAGGTAGCGGAACAACAGCCCGTCCGATCCGGCAAAGTGATCATTACGAGCAACAGCGACAAGCCATTCAAGATCAGAAAGCTTTCCTACGATGATACACTGATTGCCGTTAACCAGGAAGCCCTGCCCAATGAAGACGGCCTTTCACTGGATATCACACCCAGGATGGAAGCGATTCAAACGGGTGCAAGACAGCAGACCGTCTTGGGCGTGGAGACAGATGTCCCAGGCGAAGAAATGCAGGAAGTGCAGGTGTATATCATGAACAACCCTGCAAAATGAAACCAGGAGCAGACAGGATGACTCAGATCCAGAACAGTCTCAGCTTTGTTGTGTCGGCGGCACCGCAGGCTTCCCCTCACAGGGTTCGCGCTCTTCCACCTTCATCCGGCAGCCGATTCTTCAAAGCAGGACAGCTCATAATATTCCCATTAAGAAATACCATTCTTCATGACCGCCGCTTCGCCGGGAGTCCCTTCGCCAAGGTCGGAAAATCTCCCGATAAATCTCCTGAAATGACATGCGATCCGACCGGTCTCCATCTTGACCTGATACGAGACAGAACAAAGGGCTTGACCTTTCGATTTCATGCAATTATATTCCGATTTAGAAATATAATTGCACATTCGCATTGTCTGTTGAGCAGAATGGCTCGTGAGGGCAGAATTTTGAAAGCGGGGCAGGAGGAGGGGAGAAGCCGCAAGTGACCGACAAAGATACAACCATGATCAAAGTTGGGAAGCACTCCATCGGCATCATCGGGTTGAAGCAAGCCATGGAGGAGATTGCGGCAACTCACGGCAGCGAAGCGGATGAAACTGTTCAAGGCATCCTGCTGGACCGTTTGGGCAAAGACAATTACATACCCCGAACCGCAAGGGAAGAATACGGCAGAGCCTTCGTTAAGGAATTCCGCCGCTTCCTGGGGCAGCCTTTCGAGGAGGAGCAGGGCGGCGGGATCGACATCAAGGTGCTGGGGCCGGGTTGTGCTCAATGTGACAGGTTTGAACAGACGATCATGGAGGTGCTGACGGAGACCCGGATAGCTGCCAGCGTCGACCACGTAAGGGACATCAAGGAGATTGCCCGGTTTGGAGTGATGGGGACACCTGCCCTGCTGATCAACGGCAAGGTGATGGCAGTCGGGAATATTCCGTCGAGGGACAAGATCAGGCGGTGGCTGACCGAAGCCGCCGCAAAAGCAGCTGCAGGCGGGGAAGGTGCGGCTTCATGAGAGAACTCAGCAAGATGCTGCTCTTCATCCTGGTCTACCTGGCCTGCTATTTTGTGCCCTGGGAAAGTGCCGTCATTCGAAGGTCCGGTCTCGAAGCCTTCATGATGCTCCAGGAATATGCCCGGGAACATGTTCTCACCTGCCTGATACCCGCATTCTTCATCGCCGGGGCGATATCCGTCTTCGTTTCCCAGGCCTCCGTCCTGAAGTACTTCGGTGCTACTGCCAACAAGTTTCTTTCGTATTCGGTGGCCTCCGTTTCCGGAACGGTCCTGGCCGTCTGCTCGTGTACGGTACTGCCGCTCTTCGCAGGCATATTCACCCGGGGAGCGGGAATCGGGCCGGCAACGGCATTCCTTTATTCGGGCCCGGCCATCAATGTCCTGGCCATTGTCCTCACCGCCAGGATCCTCGGCTGGGAACTCGGCCTGGCACGTGCGATCGGGGCCGTCGTTTTCGCCGTCGTCACCGGCCTGCTGATGGCCCTGGTTTTTCGCCATGACGATCTGAACCGGACCGCCGGGCAGATCTATGTTCCTGACGAGGACGACAGGGGGCGTTCTCTTCTGCAGGACGGCCTTTACATGCTGACCATGGTGCTCGTTCTCGTTTTTGCCGCCTTCGCCAGGCCGTCGGCCGACGACCATGGAATATGGAGCGTCCTTTTTGGAGCTAAATGGTACATCACGGCGATGCTGCTGGTGCTGCTGGGCGTGATGCTCAAGGCATGGTTCACCCGCGACGAACTGACCAACTGGGTCGGATCCACCTGGGTCTTCATGAAGCAGATCCTTCCCCTTCTTGCGGGGGGAGTCCTGGTCGCCGGTTTCCTTCTGGGACGCCCCGGGCACGAAGCCCTGATACCCGAAAGATACATCCAGACTCTTGTGGGCGGCAACTCGCTGTGGGCCAATCTTTTCGCCGCTGTGTCGGGGGCGGTCATGTATTTCGCCACCCTTACCGAAGTCCCCATCCTCCAGGGGCTGATAGGCGCCGGAATGGGCAAGGGCCCCGCGCTTTCGCTGCTTCTTGCCGGTCCGGCGCTGTCTTTGCCCAACATGCTGGTCATCGCCGGGATCATGGGGGCAAAGAAGACTGCCGTGTTTGTGGTCATTATCGTCGCCCTGTCGACACTGGCGGGCATGGTTTATGGGACGCTTATGGGCTAAGATTATACATGCAGCCGGAAGCCTGCCGCCATTGCGCAATGTTTCCGTGCGCATGATTTTGAGACTCCACGGTTGGAACTACGCCGATGGAGGAACGGAAGGAGAAAGCGATGGAAGTCAAGGTGCTCGGTCCGGGTTGCCCCAAATGCCATGAAACGGAGAAGGTGGTCAGGGAAGCCGTAGAGGAAAGCGGAGTCGATGCAAAGGTCGAAAAGGTGACCAACATCCTGGACATTGCCGGCTACGGAGTTTTTGGAACTCCGGCAGTCGTGGTAAACGGTGAAGTGAAGTCAGTGGGCAAGATCCCGAAAAAGGAAGAAGTGGTGTCCTGGATCCGCAGTGCGTCATAGTCAGAGGGTGGAAATCATGACGGGGGATTGTTGCGTTTCTGAAAGCATCATCAGAATTCTCAGCTGTTCCGGGGGTTCGAATGTCGGCCGGATTTCCAACCCGGCCGCCGTGGAGCCGACCTGTAATGAAAGAGCATGGAGATGAAAACAGGCAGACTCAAGGTTCTTTTTCTGTGCACCGGGAACGCATGCCGCAGCCAGATGGCGGAAGGCTGGGCCAGGCATTTGAAGGGAGATCTTGTCGAACCCTGGTCGGCAGGCGTTTCACCCCGCGGAGTCGACCCGAGGGCAGTGCAAGTGATGGCCGAAGCGGGTGTCGACATCTCCGGTCAGGCATCCACTCACCTGGACACTCTCGAGGACATGCACTTCGATTATGTTATCACACTCTGTGACAACGCCCAGAAATCCTGCCCCGTTTTCCCCGCCGGCACCAGGCTGCTCCATGTCGGCTTCGACGATCCTCCGCGCCTTGCCGCCGGCGCGAAGACGGACGAGGAAGCCCTGGTTCACTATCGCAGGGTGAGGGACGAAATCCGCGCTTTCGTGGAAAAGATGCCCGAAGTGCTCGATGAAGAGCATTGAGTCGAGGCTGGAGGACAGGGATGATGCAACCTGTTGTCAAAAGGCTTTCTTTCCTCGATCGCTTCCTGACACTGTGGATCTTTCTCGCCATGGCTGTCGGAGTCGGATGGGGTTATTTCCACCCGGGCCTGCGGGAGGTGATCCACGTATTCCAATGGGGCACCACGAACATACCCATCGCCATCGGGCTGATTCTCATGATGTATCCTCCCCTGGCCAAGGTGAAATACGAGCAGCTCGGCCAGGTGTTCCGAAACGTGAGAGTCCTGATCCTGTCTCTGGTCCAGAACTGGATCATCGGACCTATCCTGATGTTCGCGCTCGCCGTGACCTTCCTCTACGGATTCCACGAATACATGGTGGGCCTCATCCTCATCGGCCTGGCCAGATGCATCGCCATGGTCATCGTATGGAACGACCTGGCGGAGGGAGACTGCGAATACTGCGCCGGCCTGGTCGCGTTCAACAGCATCTTCCAGGTCCTTTTCTTTTCCGTCTACGCCTACTTTTTCATCACCATACTTCCACGCTGGTTCGGCATGGCGGGTGAAGTGGTCGACATATCCATGGGGCAGATCGCGGAGAGTGTCTTCATCTACCTGGGAATTCCCTTCATCGCCGGCATTTTCTCGCGTGTGCTGGGACTCAGGATAAAAGGCCGCCAGTGGTACGAAGAGAAGTTCATCCCCAGGATCAGTCCCATTACACTCATCGCCCTGCTTTTCACCATCGTGGTCATGTTTTCCCTCAAAGGCGAATACATCGTCCAGCTTCCCCTGGATGTGGTGCGGATCGCCATTCCTCTGTGCATCTACTTTTTCGTGATGTTTTTCGTGTCGTTCTTTCTTTCCATGAAGGTGGGAGCGACTTATGAGCAGACCACCACGTTGAGCTTTACCGCCGCGTCCAACAACTTCGAACTGGCCATTGCGGTGGCGGTGGCTGTTTTCGGAATCCATTCCGGCGAAGCTTTTGCGGCGGTGATCGGTCCCCTTGTGGAAGTGCCCGTGCTCATCAGCCTGGTGAACGTGGCTCTGTGGTTGAAAAGAAGGTATTTTCCCCACGTGATGGAGACTCCCGCGGGCGTTTGTCATGTGACCTGTAAGCCCTAGCCGACTGCCGTGGACTTTTCCCGCGGTTCCGTCCCCCGCGCAGGTGCGGACCGAGGAGCCCGATGAAGGCTTGCATCTCTGGCGGGAAACAGGTACCGGTAGGATACGGGGAAATTTCACGCACAGTGGGCCATAACAGAGGGAGGGTCCGGCAGGACCGCCATTCGACCGGAAGGAGGCCGGGTATGTTTCAGACGATCGTCATGGCAACGGACCTGTCACCGGCATGGGACGACATCATCGCCTGCGGGGAGGAGTTCCGGGACCTGGGTTGTTCCCGCATCATCCTGACCCACGTGATTATGGCCAGGTTCTTCAGTGGGACGGAAGCCATCCTCAGGGAGGATGCCCGGGAGAAGATCGACTTTCAGTCGAAGCTGCTGGAGTCGATGGGTTACGAAGTGCACGTGGAGATGCCCGTTGGAGCCCCGGCGTTCGCGCTGAACGATGTCGCACAAGGTTACGGCGCCTCGCTCGTCGTGGTCGGTTCTCATGGCAGATCGCTGTGGCGGCAGGCTTTGCTGGGTTCTGTATCCAACGCGGTCCTCCATCATTCCCGCGTGCCTGTTCTTGTCCTGAACGTCGAACTGCTGGCGGAGGAAGGGACGGCCACGTGCAAGCTGAAGATCGCCGACATCCTCAGGCATGTCCTCTTCCCCACCGATTTTTCCAGTGCGGCGAATCGTGCATCGGACTGCCTCGTCGAACTGGCTGGAAAGGGAATCGAGAAGGTGACCATTCTTCATGCATTGGAGGCGGCCGAACACCTGCCCGTCTCCTTCGTAAAAGGAGAGGAGGCGACGGCCACGGCCTGTTTCGAAGCCCTGGAGAAGCGACTCAGGGTCGCGGGGGTGACGGAAGTGAGCACGTACATGAGCAGAGGGAACCCCATCAGCGTCATTCTTGGATTCCTGGAAAAGCAAGATGTATCCATGATTCTCCTGGGATCCCACGGAAAGGGCTACACCGCGGAGGTGCTTCTCGGCAGCGTGGCCTACAATGTGGCGCGAATGGCCGATCGAACGGTCCTGTTGATTCCCGGGGCCGGTTCGTAGACCTTGCTTTTCGGATCCAGGCACTCAGGCGCGCGGCGTGCTGATGCGGGGGCCGGGAGGACTCTTGCGCGGAGTCCTGAAGAGGCGTACTATATGTCCCCGGCGGCGCCTTCTGTTGCCCTGTTCGACGGGCTGGCGGGAAATGCAGGCCGCGACACCACAACCTGCGGCGTTTGCAGCATCGGCGGGTGAGCGGAGGACTGAGGGGCGGCCTGGTTCGCCTTTCGAGATTTCAGAGGCAGCTTTCGACGAGGATACCTGTACAGGATGAACGTCATCAAGAAGACCAGTGACATCCGGCTAAGAACGATAGCGGAATGCGGGTTGATTCTTCTGATCGCCTGCATGTTCGCTGTTACCTTCAATCAACTCCGCCCCCAAGGACTTCGCCTTGTCGGTGACTGGTCCCCCGAGGCACGGTTGACCCTCGAATCGGGGGAAACCATAGCCATCCCCCTGCAGGAGGCAGAGGCTTTCTATCATTCCCGGGCGGCTGTCTTCCTGGATGCCCGCGACCCGGAATTCTATGCCCTGGGTCATATTGAAGGCGCCCGCAATCTGCCGTGGGAGGAATTTGACCAGTATTTCGATCAGGTCATGGCCGGAATTCCCTCCGGCATGACGATCATCACCTACTGCGACGGGGAAGAATGCAACCTGAGCAAGGATGTCGCCCTGGTCCTGATGGAGAAGGGGTACACCAATGTGAAGGTCCTCGTCAACGGGTGGACCTTATGGCAGGACCATCAGCTGCCTGTAAGCACATCCCTGGAAGGCGCATCCCTTCGATAAACAAGAAGAACCATGACAGCCGGCTGCCGGAGAAGACTCCTGGGCCCGGGAAATTGGTGCGGAATTCTGCACTTTTCCCGGCATAGAGGGACCAGGTTTCAATCAGAGAGGAGGACTGAGTGAAACGCGTTTTCTTGCTGACATTTCTGCTTGTCCTGATCGCGGGAACAGGGGTCGCTTTTTGCGATGTGCAAACGGATGCCGTACCCGAAGTCCCCGTCAAGGGCATGGTCACCATGGTGGACGTGGGAGCCGACAAGTGCATTCCCTGCAAGATGATGGCACCCATACTCGATGAGTTGAAAGAGGAATACAAGGGCAAAGCGGCCATCGTGTTCATCGATGTGTGGAAAAACCAGGACCAGGCGCCGAGGTTCAAGATCCGAGCCATTCCGACTCAGATCTTTTATGACAGGGACGGGAACGAGGTCTCGCGCCACGTGGGGTTCATGGACAAGAAGAGCATCGTCGCCATGCTCGAACAGCTCGGTGTGAAATAAAGTTCTTCCGGCATTTTCTCTCAAAACGCGTACCCGGAGGACAGTGGTCGCACACAGTTGGCATACACCCACAACAAGGTCATTCCCGCGACAACGTCATTAAGAGCAGCTCAAGAAACGGGAAAGAGCCGGGAAGATAAGTTGGATAGGCAAGACAGACCAGGGTGGAGAGATCTTTATGGCGCGATCTGCGCTTGGACTGGATTCCCCTTCGCGGGAATGACGTTGAGATTTTCGCGGGAATGACGTTTTCATGCCAAGTGACGTTTTGATGCTAAGTGGCGTTGTGATTTTCGCGGGAGGGACGTTGTGATGCCGACATTGTGATGCTATCGATCCTCTGGGTAAAAAGCATCGGTTGTGTGAAAAGCACCGGAGGTACTCGTTTGCGGGATAAACCTGAAACAGCCCATAGCTTTCCTTGGTCGCTCCGCCCGGGATGCCTCCCGTCCGGCGCATCACCGGCAGGGTGCTGCATTCTTGCCGGATTTCCGAAACAGAATACGAAGAGGGCAAAATGCCGGAACAGCTCTTTCTTACGGTGCATTCCTGGATGATGACCGGAACAGCCGTCGCAGCCCTGGGCTGCTTTTTGTGGGGAATGATCAGCGTGGTTTTCAGCCCCTGCCACATGGCTTCCATACCCCTTATCGTGAGCTACGTGGCAGGGCAGGATCGGGCGATCCAGGCCAGGCATGCCGCCGTCTATGCCGTTGTGTTCACCACGGGCCTGTTTATCACCATTGCCCTGGTAGGCATCGTGTGTTCGCTGCTTGGTCGAATGTTGGGAGAAATCGGCCCCTACTGGACGATACTCGTGGGAGCCATCCTCATCTGGGTGGCTCTCGATATGCTGGGCATCTCCCGATGTTCCATGTCCACCGGCCTTCTGAGCCGCATGAAGATCAAGGGGCTCACCGGTGCTTTTCTGCTCGGCCTGGCGTACGGAATCCTCTCCGGATCCTGCACCTTCGGTTTCATTGCGCCGATTCTTGCCATCATCACCATTCAGCAGAAGATCGTGACCGGAATTCTCTTCATCGTGCTCTTCGGCGTAGGCCACTGCATCCCCATAGCCGTTGCCGGCAGTTCGACGGCCACCGTGAAGCGGCTGCTCGAGAGCAGTTCGTTTTATGAAGGCGGCCTGTGGTTCAGAAAAATCGCGGGAGTCTGCATCGGGGTGCTGGGCATCTATTTTGTGATTCGACCCTTCCTGGGGATATCGTAACAGGGATCAGCATTCCGGGGAGAAGAGATTACCTGCCCCCGGGAACCCCCGGATAGCAAAGAACCGGGGGGCTTCCTTCCGGCAAACGCCTACCCGGATAGTTGTCGCACAAAGGTGGAATACACCCGCGACAACGTCATTCGGCAACAACAACGTCATTACCGAAGGCGGGAATCCAGGAAGACGGTACGCTTCGATGCGCTGGTGCTCAGTGGAATCGGCGAGCCCCTGTTCCACCCCGAACTCGACCGCTTCATCCAGATCGCGGCAGGCCTGATGCCTTCGTCGAGCTGGATCGGCATTGCGGCTTTGTTGAAAACTGGGGGGCCTTCATCTCGTGGGACGGGAAAGGCCACCGCTGCAGCTTCCTGTGGCACCGGTACGGCTGCTATGTATCGGGGTGGCGAAAAAACTTGCGTCCCCGAGTGTCCGGAGACCTGTCCCGGAATTCCATGATCGACACCTGGAACGACCCTCTCTACCGGGCGTTTCGAAAGAACGTCTCGAGCCGTGATGATCCCTCCTGCTCCAACTGCAACCTCGGCCCATGCGATTACATCCGTGCCGACGATTTTGAGCAGGACTGCTACGTGAATCATGAACCCTGCGGCGACCGCCTCTGGTTCGCGGGGTTGTTTCACTGCATGGAGTAAGATTCCTGTTGGAAAGGCCCTGTCACGACTTCGATTTGACGAATCGTTCTTTTCACATTATCTTGATATCTATTCATGCGTGCCGATCCTCTCCTGCCAACGCGGTGCCGCTCTACCTGCCTTTCCGACGATCATGCCGTGTTCCCATGAAAAGGCCTCATCGCCTCCGCGCGCCTGACGGCAGACACCGTCTGTTCCACGATTCCATGCATCAAATCTACAAGGAAGGGAGATCCTCATGAGCAGGAACCTGCCCGACCAGGACCACCTGATTCGAATGCAGGAGGATTTGAAGCGGGCCTTGATGAAAGACCCGTCCGAGATCCGCTGGTCCATGGTGATCGATGTATCCAAGTGCATCGGCTGCCACGCCTGCACCCTCGGTTGCGTGGCCGAAAACAGACTCCCTCCGGGCGTGGTGTACCGGCCGGTAATGGAAATGGAAATCGGCCGTTACCCACATGTGAGAAGGCGGTTTCTGCCACGCCCCTGCGTTCAATGCCAGAATCCGCCCTGTGTCAAGGTCTGCCCGGTCACCGCGACGTACAGGGATCGCCAGGGAGTTGTGGTAGTCGACTACAACCGCTGCATCGGCTGCCGTTACTGCCTGGTGGCATGTCCGTACGCTGCGCGCACGTCCGACTTTGGTGAATGGTACACACGCGGGACTCCCGACGTGGTCGGAAAGATCTATGGAAGAATGGCCGCGGCGGAGGGTTACGAAGCTCATCCCGCCACCGAGTACGGCAGGCGTTGGCCGGTGCGGCGATCAGGTTCTCCCATCGGCAATGCCCGCAAGTGTCACTTCTGCCTGCACCGGCTGGCCGTCGGAATGCTCCCGGCATGCGTCACTACATGCATAGGCAGAGCGACCTTTTTTGGAGACAAGATGGACCCTGAAAGCCTGATTTTTTCGCTGTTGGGCTCCCCCAGGATCTTTCGCCTCAAGGAAGAACTGGGTACCAAACCGGCGGTGTATTATCTGAGCTAGAGGAGGTCGGCACCATGAACACGAAATGGTTCAACTTCTTGATGACTGCAGCCGTCCTGGGCCTTGCCGCGGGTTCCTGGGGGATGGTCGAACGGCTGCTCTACGGCCTGAACCCGGTGGCCTTCGGTTCGTACGTGCCCTGGGGCCTATGGGTGGCCTGCTATCTTTTGTTTCTTGGCCTGTCGGCGGGCGCCTTTCTCGTGACCATTATGACTTACCTCTTTCAGATGAAGCGGTTTGAAAAGATCGGTCGCCTTTCGGCATTCACCGTGCTGATCGCCCTGCTTTGTGAAGTCCTGTTCATCACTATCGACCTGGGACGCATGGCCCGTATCTACCAGTTTCTACTCACCCCCAGCTTCAGTTCTCTCATGACCTGGATGTTCGTGCTGTTCAACGCCATGCTGATCCTTTATTTCCTCAAAACCTTCTTCCTGCTCCGAGAAGACCTCGTGCAGGCGGCGGCGGACAGGAAGCGCAGAGGATCGGGGATCTACCGGATCCTTGCACTCGGGCGTGTTTCGTACTCCACTTCTGACCGCCTTGCGGACGAGAAACGCGTGCACATTCTCTCCATTATCAGCCTGCCCGTGGGCCTTCTTTTTTACGGGACAAACGGGGCCTTCTTCGCCATTCTCATGAATCGGCCCATCTGGAACAGCGCCCTGACGCCTCTGCTCTTTATCGTCGCCGCCCTGCTGTCGGGAGGAGCTCTCATCACCTTTCTTATCCACAGTTACATGCGCGACGAGGAACTCGAACGGATACTCGGCAAAACCATCCTCTTCCTTCTCGTCGTCTTTCTACTCCTGGAAGGCTTTCAGTTTTTCGTGGGTTACCAGTCGGCGGTAACGGCGGTGGTGACCAGCCTGGACCTGGTCGTCCTGGGTCCACACTGGTGGACCTTCTGGATCGTTCATCTTGTCGTCGGCAGCCTGATCCCCCTCTACTTGCTCACTGCCAGGCGGCACAACTCCACGGCAATTTCCTGGGCCTGCTTCCTGATCGTCGCCACATTTATCGCCGTCCGCTACAATTTCGTCATCCCGGACCTGGCGGTGTACAAGATCGAGGGACTTGAACAGGCCTTCGTGCATAAACGACTCGACACATCGTACGTGCCGAACCTGAATGAATGGCTGGTAAGCATCTGGATTGTATCCCTGGGAATGATCGTTTTCCTGGCAGGCACCCGCTGGCTCCCGGTGGTCTCTTCGGGAAAAGGAGGTCCGGATCATGGTTGATCGAAGACCGGATAAGAGCGATAAGAGTCCTTTCAGAACAGAGATGGAAAGGCGCGATTTTCTGAAGTGCTCAGCACTTCTCGGAGGTTCCCTGGCCGCATCGGTCGGCATTTTGCGTTCCCTGGAAAGTATGAACGATCGACCTGCCTGGGCCGACACTCACGCCTCTTTCCTGACGGAAAACCACTACGTGCAGCATCTGCCCGAAAACCAGATCTACTCCGTGTGCCAGCAGTGCAACACCAACTGTGGAATCAAAGTCAAACTGGAGGACGGCAGAGTCGCCAAGATAGATGGGAACCCCTACAGTCCCTGGACGCTTACTCCCCAGATCCCCTATGAGACTCCCATTACAGAGGCGGCAAAGATCGAGGGATCGCTCTGCCCCAAGGGTCAGGCTGGCATCCAGACCCTGCATGACCCCTATCGAATCGTGAAGGTTCTCAAGCGCGCGGGGAAAAGAGGGGATAACCGGTGGGAGACGATTCCCTTCGATCAGGCACTGAATGAAATTGTGAGGGGAGGCGACCTTTTCGGGGAAGGTCACGTGGATGGATTGAAGGATATCTGCGTGCTCAGAGACCCCGGGACTGCATCCGCCCTCGCCGCGGATGCCGCTCAGGTAGCGGTGAAAAAGATGACCCTTGAAGCATTTAAGGAAAAGCACTCGGCCTCGCTTCACTACCTCATTGACCCGGATCATCCCGACCTCGGTCCGAAAAATAACCAGTTCTGCCTCAACTGGGGAAGACTCAAGGCCGGCCGCAGCGATCTGCTCAAGCGCTTCGTCCAGAATGCTCTTGGCTCGATCAACGCTCACGGCCACACCACCGTATGCCAGGGCTCCCTTTATTTTACCTGCAAGGCGATGAGCGACCAGTTCATCGAGGGGAAATGGACGGGGGGAAGCAAGTTTTACTGGCAGGCCGACACGGGAAATGCGGAGTTCATCGTCTTTGTGGGCGCCAACCCTTACGAAGCCAACTACGGGCCGCCGCTGCGCGTTCAAAAGGTGACGGAAGGCATGGTGGACGGAAGATTGAAGATCGCCGTGGTGGACCCCCGATGCTCCAAAACAGCGGCTCGCGCATGGAAATGGCTGCCTGTCAGGCCTAATGGAGTGGCAGCTCTGGCGATGGGAATGATCCGGTGGATTATCGATAACAAGCGTTACGACTCGCGATACCTGGCGAACGCCAGCAGAGCTGCGGCCGCGGCCGACGGTGAACCCACATGGACCCAGGCCGCCTGGCTGGTCAGGATCGGAGAGGATGGGAAACCGCGCACCTTTTTGAGAGGCTCGGACCTGGGTCTGCCTCCGGAAAAACGGACCGGCAAAGATGGCGTGGAATGGGATTTCGATCCCTTTGTGGTCTATTCCGCCGGGGCGTTCAAAACCTTCGACCCCAACAGCGAGAATATGGAGGTGGAAGGGGAGCTTTTCTTCGGTGGTGAGGTCAACGGCATCCGGGTGAAGAGCGTTCTCCAGGTTTACAGGGAGACGGTTTCGGTTCGCACCATAGAGGAGTGGGCGGAGGCGGCGGGAGTGAAGGAATCGGATATTGCCGAGCTGTCCCGAGAATTTACAAGCCACGGGAAGAAGGCGGTGGCCGATCTGCACCGGGGGGTTTCCCAGCACACCTCGGGCTTTTACAATGTTCTGGCCTGGATGATGGTGAATGTACTCATAGGCAACCACGACTACATGGGAGGACTCGCCAAGGCCACGACCTTCGATATCAGCGGCGACCGGGAGGGCAAGCCCTTCGCACTCAGCAAGCACAGCGGAAAGGTGAAGGGATGGGGCATTTCCATCATTCGCCATGAGACGGTCTACGACAGGACGACCCTTTTCGAGGGATATCCGTCCAGGAGGGTCTGGTACCCGTTTTCGAGTGACATTTACCAGGAAGTCATCCCCAGCATGGGTGACGCTTACCCCTACCGGATCAAGGCTCTCTTCCTTTACATGGGTTCCCCCGTCTATTCACTCCCCGCTGGACACAAACTGGTCGAGATTCTTGCCGACCCCGCGAAAATTCCCCTGATTTTCGCTTCGGATATCGTCGTCGGCGAGACCAGTATGTATGCCGACTATATCTTCCCGGACCTGACCTTTCTCGAGCGCTGGGAATTCTCCGGCTCCCACCCGTCCGTGACTCCCAAGGTCGCCCCGTTTCGGCAGCCGGCTTCACCGCCTCTTACCGACACGGTAACCGTGTACGGCGAAAAAATGCCTCTTTCACTGGAGTCTCTCGTTCTGGGCCTCGCTGAAAAGCTCAACCTTGCCGGCTTCGGGGAAAATGCCTTCGGACCTGGACTGCACCTCAAGCGGGACGAAGATCTCTACCTGAGGATGGTGGCCAACATCGCTTTCGGAGATAAACCGGACGGATCTGAAAAGGTCCCGGCGGCAAGCCTGGACGAAATCAGGATCTTCGAACAGGCACGCCGTCATCTGCCTCCCACGGTTTTCGATGCCGACCGCTGGAAAAACGTCACGGGACCCGAACTGTGGCCGCACGCGGTCTATGTGCTCAACCGGGGCGGCCGGTTCCAGGATTACCACCAGGCCTACAAGGACGGTCGACTGGTGAACAAGTACGGCAAGCTGGTCGGAATCTACTTCGATAAGTTCGTCACCACCAGGAATTCCATGACGGGGCAAACCTATACGGGGCACGCTGAATACGTTGAAGGCCCCCGCGACTGCATGGGACGCCTGATTGACGACGGTGCCCAAGGCTACGACCTGACACTCATCACCTACAAAACCATCTCCCAGACCAAATCCAGGACTGTGGGCAACTACTGGCTGCAGGCGCTGTATCCTGAGAACCGCGTGGAAATCTCGGTTGAGGATGCCGGGCGGCTCGGCCTGGATGAAGGAGACCGGGTCCGGGTGATATCGGCGTCCAACGAGGAGGGAGCCTGGCATTTGGGCAACGGTAGGGTTAAACCCATGGTGGGACGGGTTCATGTTCTGCAGGGCATCAGACCGGGAGTCGTGGCATTTTCGCTCGGCCATGGACACTGGGCTTACGGGGCACAGGAGCTGATCATAGACGGGACGAAGGTGAGTGCGGATTCACGCAGGGCCACCGGTGTGCATGCCAACGCCGCCATGCGGGTCGATCCGGTCTTGAAAAATACCGGCCTTGTCGACCCCGTTGGAGGCAGCGCGGTCTTTTACCAGAGCCAGGTGAGACTCGTCAAGGTCCAGTTGTAGAAACCGGGGGGTAACGGGATGAAGAACAAATCAGGTATCTGCGGCAGATCCATCGAGGATTTTCTCGAGATCATCGAAGGCTTTCATGGCTGGAAGGCTCCCGGAGTGGTCATCGGCGGGTTCATGGTTGACCTTGCCCGGGAACTCGTCGGCCCTCATTTGGAATCCGACGTGGTGGTCGAGACCTTTCACTGCCTTCCCGATGCCGTCCAACTCCTCACTCCCTGTACATTCGGAAACGGATGGATGAAAGTTCTCGATTGGGACAAATACGCGCTGAGCCTTTACGAGAAGAAGACGCTGCTGGGGGCGAGGGTCTGGCTGGACCTTGAAAAAACGTGTCTGTTTCCTCACATCTTCGACTGGTACATGAGAAGGGTCCCCAAGAAGGCGCTCCCCCTCGATGTTCTACTCGACAGTATCCTGGCGGCGGGCAGAGACATCCTTTCCCATGCACCCGTTCGCGTCACTCAGTATTACGGCAAGAAGCAGAAGGGGCGGATATCCGTGTGCCCGAAATGCAGGGAGGCATATCCCGTCAACCAAGGCAGCCAGTGCCAGGCATGTGGGGGGCGGGGCTACTACGACAGGCTGAACTGAATTCCCGAGCGTAAAGGTGTTTTCCATTCAGAGGTTGATCCATGTTGAAAGAGGTGAATCTCGAGAATGCAGTGGGTATGGTGCTTGCTCACGACATTACCGAAATACGGCGTGGCGAATTCAAGGGGGCGGCGTTCAGGAAGGGACACAGGGTCAGGGAAGCCGATATCTGTCATTTGCAGAGACTGGGCAAGAGCAGGCTCTACGTGCTCGAGGTGGAGGAAGGGTATCTGCACGAAGACGATGCGGCTGTGACCCTGGCGGAAGCCTTCTGCGGCCTCGGCGTGATCCGGGACGACGAACCCGGGGAAGGCAGGATCAGGCTTTATGCGGGCATGGCCGGGCTTTTCAAGGTGGATGTCGAAGCTCTTTTCGACGTGAACCTGTCGGGTGAAATCGCATGTGCCTCAAGACATACCGGCACTCTCGTCCAAAAGGGGGAAACCCTTGCGGCGGTCCGGTCCATTCCACTTATTATCCGTTCAGCGGTTGTGGATGAAGCGGTTCGGATATCGAAGTCGAGAGGAGGACTTTTCTCTATCGCCCCCCTGATGAAGGCCAGGGTGGGATTGGTGATCACCGGAAACGAGGTCTTTACGGGCCTGGTACAAGACCAGTTCGAGCCGGTCCTGCGCCGAAAGATTCAACAGATCGGATCCATCGTGACTCGTGTGGCCTTTGCCCCCGACGATGTCCTGCTCATCGCGAGGAACCTCCGCATGACCATTGCCATGGGTGTCGACCTGGTTCTTATCACGGGGGGAATGTCCGTGGATCCCGACGATGTGACCTGCAAGGGAGTCAAACTCGCAGGCGCCTGTGATTTCATTCATGGAGCTCCGGTTCTCCCGGGATCCATGTTCATGATCGCCCGCATCGGACGCATACCCGTAATGGGCATCCCCGCCTGCGGGATATATCATGATGCAACGATTCTTGATCTCGTCCTGCCCCGCGTTCTCGCCGGAGAGCATCTCACCAGGAGGGACCTCGCGGTGCTGGGGCATGGAGGTCTGTGCCTGCATTGCGGTACATGCCGTTTCCCGGCATGCCCGTTCGGAAAGAGCTGTTGAAGGGCCGGCTTTTTTCCGCCGAACTTATGCGGTTTAACGTTGGGTAAGCAAGAGGGGACCCGGAAGGTCCATTTAAAGAACAACGACGGCGTTCCGAGGTTAGGAGGCGACCTGGAATGCTATGTGGAGAACAGCATCCCCTTCGGTCCCATTGGTTGGCGACGGGCGATCCATCGCGAAGCCTCCGCCGGCAAGAACAAAGATACGCGCCCGCCATCCCGCCTGATGTCCGGACGGCGATCAGTTGGCTTGCAGAAAGGTGGCCAGGCTTGCCGGGTCCTCGACATTCAGCACCTTGACGCTGCGGTTGATTCTGCGCAGGAGCCCGCGCAGAACCTTCTTGGGACCCACCTCGACAAAGTGGTCATGTCCGGCGTCGATAAGCCTTTCCATGGACTGGCGCCAGAGCACGGGACTGCAGATCTGGTCAATGAGTTTCTGTGGCGCCTCGTAGGCACTGTGAAGGGGCGCCGCATCCACGTTGTTGATCACGGGGATCTGCGGATCATGGAACGTACTCTGCCTCACGTAAGGTTCGAACTTTTCCCTGGCCAGATTCATACAGCGGCTGTGCCACGGTCCGCTCACGTTGAGCTTCATGCATTTCTTGGCGCCGGCTTCTTCGCCGAGAGCCATGGCCTGCTGGACAGGTTCGACAGGCCCCGTGATGATGACCTGGTCAGGAGAATTCACATTGGCCACCTCGACGCCGCAAAGCTTGCAGATGTGCTCGATCTTCTCCTCATCCAGGTCCATGATGGCGGCCATGGCTCCCGGTTCCTGGTCGGCAGCCTCCTGCATGAATTTTCCTCTCCACCGGACCAGGTTGAGAACATCCTTGAAGTCAAGCACTCCCGCCACGTAAAGCGCACTGTACTCCCCGAGACTATGTCCGGCCGCGGCCATGGGGTAGATCTCGTGAAGCTGCAGCACCGTAAAGCACGCGATGTTGACGACTGTAACGGCAGGCTGAACATTCTCCGTTTGAACCAGCACGTTTTCCGGACCTTCGAAGCAAAGTCCGGCTATGTCCATCTTCAGAATATCGCCGGCATACGTGAACAGCTCCCGCACCTCGGCGTAGCTTTCGTAGAACTCTCGGCCCATTCCGACATATTGTGATCCCTGGCCAGGAAAAAGAAAAACCCAATCCTTCATTCCTGTGCTCCTTTCTGCACGTGAAACAGCAGCGCACATTCTGAATTTACCGCTTGCTCGCTTTTATCGACCCGCCCAAACCTTGTCAAGGCGATTGTTGGAAGGGCTCAGAGGGTTTTTTTATCCTTTCGACGGACATTACCGAAAAGGTAGTAGATCATAACACATCCCGCGGGGAATTGGACATCCCGCCTCGGCGCGAAAAAGGAGCGGGAAGCGGTGTGATACGTCCGAATCATGGGACACACCCGGAATCCCGGCCTGCGGGAAGCAGAGGGAGACGCCCAGGTTTTCTCCCTCTCCGGATCAATGTATTTTCATTGAACACATGAACAATAATGGGAAAAGAAAGGTTTACCCGGCAAACGCGTACTCGGACAGTTGTCGCTAAACCGGACAGTTGTCGCACAAAGGAGGAAGAGATCCGCAACAGCATCGTTCCCGCGACAACATCGTCTACTCAACATCGTCAGTCTCACAGCAGTGTCATTGCCTCCACAACGTACTTGCCTCCACAACGTCATTCCCGCGGAGGAGACTGTGTCGTAATTGTAGGGCCTGGGAGTGGATTTTTATGGTTTAATAGGAATAAAAAATAGGCAAATCGGAAGGTTATGTGGTATAGTGTAGCCCTGAGAGCAGGAGGAAAAGGGCTATGGCT
>JABUEY010000178.1 GCA_013314815.1 Syntrophobacteraceae bacterium | reverse complement strand
TTCATTCCTCTTTCATCTCCGGCAACAATCGCTAAAATAAAAGAGACAACTGTTATGCAATGAATATTCCCGGAGGAAGCTTCGGATGCCGGCAGGGGATCGAGTCTCGCGCTGTCCGGTGCCGAAGCCTTGCAGGGAGTCTTTGAGGTTCATCCGGCAAACGCGCTCCCGGACAGTTGTCACCAAGCCGGACAGTTGTCGCACAAGGGTGGAATTCACCCACAGCAACGTCATTCCCGCAACAACTTCATAGGGCATCACAAGGTCATTTGCACATCGAAAAGAATCGGCTTGTGAATATTACCAGGGGAGACTGCGGATAGCCGATCTCGATCTGTAACCGGAACAGCGGACTCGATACGCGCAGCGGCGACATACGGGGGATGATTCGTCCTCCCGTGCTGCAGCCCGAAACACGCGAACCGCTCCGGAACGCAACCTCGATAAGCTCCGGGGCGTTAGAGCTCCGCCTTGATCTTCTTGAGGGTCTTTTCCAGTTCGCCCGATGGGTAGGGCTTGCCGGGCCATGAAGTAAAAAAACCGTCGTGCATGTTTCGTGGGACGAGATGAAAATGGATATGGTCGATCAGTTGTCCCGCGGACCTGAAGTTGTTCTGGATGATGTTCAAACCTGAAGCGCCCGTTCCCTTGAATACGGCCCGCGCCACCTTCTGAGACACCTCGATGCAGGCCTGGAGCAGATCGGGCGGCGTGTCGAAGAGGCTGACATAGTGACTCTTGGGCACAACGAGTGTATGTCCGGTGTTGACGGGATTGATATCCAGGAAGCTGATCACGAGATCGTCTTCGTATACCTTGGCGCAGGGGAGTTTGCCTTCGATGATCTGGCAGAAAATGCAGTCAGGCACGGTCTTCCTCCTATGGGACGATTGAGTTGGAGCGATCAAGCGGCGAAACGGGATTCCCGAATATGCGCTATATTCCACCGGGACGATTCATGTTAAGGAGGAACATGATCATGTGCACACTAGCAGAGAAGGCCTGACGTGTAAAGATGGGCGTTTGCCAAACCGGGCGGCATCCGAGTGTTTTTTCCCACTTCCGGCGGGTCTGCCCGAATCACAAGAACAGAAAGGAATCCTAATGCTGGTTCTGGGTATCTACGGGTCTCCCCGCAAAGCCGGCAATACCGATTGCATGCTGGACGCCTTCCTGGAAGGAGTTGAGGAAGCCGGCGCGCAAATCCGCCGCATCTATGTTCGAAACCTGAAGATGAACGGGTGCATCGGGTGCGGCGAATGTGATGAAACCGGCGTCTGCAGCCAGCAGGACGATATGACCGCCCTCTATCCGCTTCTCGAAAGCGCACCTCGCATCGTGGTGGCGTCCCCCGTTTACTTCTACGGAGTATCCGGGCAGCTCAAGCTGCTTATCGATCGATCCCAGGCGCTGTACATGCGTCGCGAACGGGATCGGAGGCAGCTGGCCGGCACCGGTGTGGACGACCGCGGAGGGTTCCTCCTCAGTTCGGGGGCAACCCGGGGGAAACGCCTCTTCGAATGCCTGACACTCACGGTGAAGTATTTCTTCGACGCCGTGGGAGTTGCCTACGGCGGAGAACTCTGCTACCGGGAAGTCGAGGAAAGGGGAGATATCGCCCGCCACGCGTCCGCTCTTGAAGACTGCAGGAGGGCGGGGCGCGATTTTGCCGGAAACCGGGGCTGCAGCCGGCCGCCGGAATGAAGCCTTCCGCGGTTCCTGTGGGCCGGACCCACCACCCGAATCTGGTCATGGAACGGCCCGAACCAGGCCCGCATACTCAAGGAGCACGGCGTAAGGCATCATGCCTGCTGTCCGTGTACGGCGCCGTGGTGCAATGCGTGAACGGCATTTCTGTTACGGCTGCTTGAGGTCGATCCACTCGCACGATTCCTCCGCGAAGGGGAACAGGCACCCGGTGTCCAGGGTGCCGATGAATTCCTCGATTCCGGCCAGACCCTGGACCTGCAGGAACCTCTCGATGCCTTCCAAGATTTCGACCGCCGTTGCCGGGTTGATGAAATTTGCTGTACCCACCTGTACCGCACGCGCCCCGACGAGGAGAAATTCCAGGGCATCCGCCGCACCGGTTATTCCGCCTATACCGATCACGGGGACGTTCACGGACCGGACCACTTCATAGGTGCAGCGAAGAGCCACCGGCCGGATGGCTGGCCCGGACAGACCTCCCATCACGTTGGCAAGCTTCGGCCTCCTCGAAAATATATCCACGGCCATGGCGGCGACCGTGTTGATGCACGAAAGGATATCGCTTCCGGCATCCACAACGGCCCGGGCAATCTCGCCGATGCGGGTGACGTTGGGGGTGAGCTTGGTGATGAGCGGAAGCCCTGTTGAAAGGCGCACGGCCTCGACCACCTTTGCCGCCATGGCTGGATCCGTGCCGAAGATCATCCCGCCCTGTTTCACGTTGGGACAGCTGATGTTGATTTCAAGCGCCTCGATCCCTGCCGCTCCATCCAGCCGCGAAGCCAGTTCGGCGTATTCTTCCACGGTGTTCCCGAAGATGTTCACAATGACGGGTACTCCGCGTTCCCGAAGGCCAGGCAGCCTGGATGCCAGGAAGACCTCGACCCCCACGTTTTCCAGGCCTATGGCGTTGATCATTCCGGCGGGGGTTTCCACGATTCGGGGAGGCGGATTACCCGGGCGGGGGAGAAGTGAAATCCCCTTCACTACCACGGCTCCCAGGCACCCCAGGTCAAGGAAATCGGCGAATTCCTCCCCGTAACCGAAGGTCCCCGAAGCCGTCATGACCGGGTTCTTCAGGCGAAGCGGCCCTAATCGCACGGAAAGATCGGGGACGGCAGCTGTTGCTTGCGGATTTTGCGCCATTGGATGGATCCTGCTGAAAAAATAGGCCCGTCCTTGCAGACGTGCACGTAGTGTTCCGCGGAGGAGCCCCCCGGGTGCACGGCGGGAAGAGCGCAGCCCAGGCATGCGCCTATGCCGCAGGCCATGAGGGATTCCAGGGAAAGCTGCACCGGGATGTCCCGGGCGAGCGCCCACCTGGCCACGTTGTGCTGCATGGCAAGGGGGCCGCAGGCGAACAGTTCCGTAGGCCGAAAGCCCGCACGCGCCGTCCATTCCTCCAGCAGCTCCGTCACGTACCCGCTGAAGCCGAAACTGCCGTCATCGGTGCTCCAGTGAACGGAAACGTCCGTGGATTCGAAAACGGCGGCAGGAAGGAGTTCATCGGCACTTCGAGCCCCGTAAAACAGGTGCATTTTCTCGGCTTTGATCTTCGACCTCGATTCGCTGATCCGGACCATCAGTTCGAACAGGGGTGCGATGCCGATCCCCCCCGCAACGAGGGCTATGGCTGCCGAGGGATTGTCAGGCATCGTGAAGCCGTTGCCCAGCGGACCCGTGATGTTCACAAGGGAATCGGGCTGGCACCGGGAAAGCCACCAGGTGCCCTTGCCCGCCACGCGGTAAAGCAGTTCGATTTCCCCTTTTCCCGAGTGGATGCGGTGGAAGGACAGGGGGCGCCGCAAAAGGGGA
Source organism: Syntrophobacteraceae bacterium (assembly GCA_013314815.1). Classification (GTDB taxonomy): domain Bacteria; phylum Desulfobacterota; class Syntrophobacteria; order Syntrophobacterales; family Syntrophobacteraceae; genus JABUEY01. The sequence continues at coordinate 2,861 of JABUEY010000178.1, read as the reverse complement.
TCTATCCCTTCGCGAACCCGCACCATGCCAAACTGCCCGGGCCGTGCCCGTGCAGCGATCCCCGGCGAGTGCAGACGCATGAGCCATGTCATGCGGGCCACTTCTTCGTTGCGGATGATTCGGGCGTCTTCCTGCATCTTCCCCATCAGATGGCGTCCTCCCCGCCCCGCCTCCACGCGATCACGGCGGCCATGCGCCCCGTGACCTTCTCTGCGCGGTACGAGAAGAAATCGCGGACTCCGCATACCGTGCACCTTTCGGCCGCCTCGATGTGTTCCGGCCTGAGGCCGGCTTTCATCAGCTGCATCCGGGTGATCCGCCAGAAGTCGAAGTGCAGCGGCTTCACCTGGTACCGTCGGAAGTGCGGCGGAAGTTCGTCGAGGTAGTTGCGGAATTCGGCACAGCACGGGCCGAGAGACGGGCTTATGGCGGCGACAATGTCGCCGGGCCGGCTCCCGAACCGCTCCTCCATGATTTCGACGGTCTTCCCGGCAATGTTGACCACGCTTCCCCGCCACCCGCTGTGCACGTTGGCGACCACCCGGCGTACCGGATCCGCCAGCAGGATGGCCTGGCAGTCGGCGATCTTGGTCATGATGCCGATCCCGGACAAAGCAGTCACCAGGGCGTCTCCCGGGGGAGTGATCCTCACCGGAGGATGGATCCGGGCTCTCGACAGAACTTCATCGTTCACCACGTGAATCGTGTCTCCGTGGACCTGCAGGCCGGACACCAGGTGGTCGATTCCCATGGCCTTCTTGATGCGCTCCAGGTTCTCACTCACTGCCTCGGGCGAATCTCCGTTGTTCCAGGCTGTGTTCAAAGTGGCATACGGAGGCTCACTCACCCCTCCGTGCCGGGTGAAAACACCGTGTTCCAGGCCGCGAATCGACTTGAGTAAATCGAATTCGATCCGAACCGGATGGTTGTGGTCAGACGGCGGATTCATGGACTGCGTCGCTCTCGTTGAATATCGGCCGGCCGGCGCATAAACCTCGCGGCCCCCTCCACAGGTTTGCACAAGGATGTCCGGGCCGGCCGGATTGACCGGATCGACCTGCCCGCGGCGCCTTCCCGGGCGCTCTTGACATGCCCTGCCTCGCAAAGTCGCTGTTGCCATGTGGCAATGGCTGGGTTAATCCTTATCTTCATTTCTCCCGGAGAGCAAGTTCTAATAAAAAAATCGGGTGCAGGAAAAAGGAGAGTCGGATCATGGAACAGGTCAAAGAATGTATGATGGTGACGATCGAATACACCATTCGCACGACGTCGCCTCGAGGCGAAGTGAACGAACTGCCTGCCACTACGTGCAGCTTCGTATACGGCGTGGACGTGCAGTACCCGTCAGTCGAATCCGCGCTCATGAACAGGCGGCCTGGCGACAGGGTGCAGGTCTTTGTGCCCCCGGAAGAGCTCTTCGGCGTATACGACGAAGAACTGGTGCGGGAGCTTCCCCGTGAAGACTACAAGGAGGAACGGCTCGAGGTGGGCAGGATGTACCGCGAAATGAAAAAGAAATCCCTGGTGCAGTTCCTGGTGAAGGACATCAGGGACGATGTCGTCGTGGCGGATTTCAACGACCCCAGGGCAGGCACCGTCGCGGAATTCGACATCCTCGTGAAAGAGATCCGGGAAGCAAAAAAAGGAGAAATGAACCCGTCGTGTGCCAGGGTGCCGGAAATGAGCGAATGATTCCCGGCCGATAGAAGGCACGCACGCACGAGGGTTGCCACCGGCCGGGTTCCCGGCAGGGGAGCGGATTCGGCCGAAAGAACCCTGTGCCGGAGCCCCGAATGCAGACGCCTCGACCTCATTTGATCATTCGTGCGTCAGTACTGGCCGAAGCCTTTCAAAGTTGCATTCGGGAAGGCCTTGTGTTAGGAAACAACAGTTTTTTCGTCGGGGCGTAGCGCAGACTGGTCAGCGCACCTGCCTTGGGAGCAGGGGGTCGGAGGTTCAAATCCTCTCGCCCCGATCTTAATCAGTAATTATTGCGGTATGTTAAGACCAGTACCCCGGTCTTTCCCCTGTACCTTTGGTGTACCCTTTGAGCGGGACAGCGAGCAGTCGCTGATCAGTTCAGGCCGGTGCACCTCCAAATACCATAAGTTATCCTCAAGACCCCCTTCAAGACCCCACCCGTCATCCCGTGGCCGAAGTCCTTGGGTATTGCGAACTGGCTGCAGCTGGGTTCGTCGATTATTCCCCGGGAGCTGAATTTTCGGCATACTCGTATGGGCGTGAACGGAGCCTGCGCATGGATTTCGCCGTCGACAAGGCCGTCTGTGCCGGCCGGTTCTGAAGCATTCGAAGGCGGGTGCAGGCAGAAAGACAGGCCAAGATGTGGCCTCGAATCTTTCCATTCGTCCAGGGGCGCATGGGAAGCACACTGAAATGTACGCCAGTCTGCTTGTTCAAAGACAGTTGTCTGTAACCAGGAAGAATCAGCCCGGAAGCATTGCCCGAGTCCTTGTTGAATGACTGGAAGCAGAAGTACTGGTGCCTTTTTTCGGCTGTAGAGCATGTTTTAGCTTGTGCACCAGGTTGTCTGAATGTAAACTTTCTTTAGATTTTCCAGGTCATTTTTCATCGTAATCCCTTCAGCGAAAAAGGATTGTCAAAGTGCGACGGCATCTTGTTTCCATCCTGCTCCTGGTTCTCTTTGTGGTCCCTTCATCCACAGTGTCAGCCGCAAGGTTTATCGATCATGGCGACGGCACCAGAACGGATACTCTGAGGTGTACCCCGTTGTCAAGACAGAAATCGGTCTTGTTTAAGGTGGATTGCTTCCCTGGCCGACCTCTGTTGTTGGTTTGCGCTCTGTCTGCTGAGCTCTCCTGTGTGCTATCTTGCCTCTGCCC
>JABUEY010000177.1 GCA_013314815.1 Syntrophobacteraceae bacterium | reverse complement strand
CGAGGGACACCTCCTCGCGACGGTTCGACCTCGCCAACCAGCTTGCGCCGTACCTGGATCGCCGAAAGAAGCCCTATATTCACCTTGTGGACGGCGGAGTTGCGGACAACCTGGGACTCCGGGCAATCCTCGAAACGGTCATCCTCATGGGAGATCTCTGGACCACCCTTACCCACGATCATCTCGAAAACGTCCGCAAGGTGGTGTTCGTCATCGTGAATGCGGAGACGGAGGTGGACGACAGGTGGGATCGTTTCGAAAGGATACCGCCGTTCGCCGCCATGGTGGATTCCTACTCCTCCATTGCCATTTCACGGTATAACGTCGAGACCGTTGCACTGCTGAGGGAGAGCCTCGGCCGATGGACCGACGAGGTGCGCACGGGCCGCTGCGGTTCGCAGCCGATTTCCACCGAACCGGGTTCGTGCGGCGATATTCGATTCTACATCGTGGAAGTGAAGTTCGACGCCCTGCCGGATGAAGCCGAGCAGAAGGTTCTCAAGCGCCTGCCCACGTCGTTCAGACTCCAGCCCGAGCAGGTGGATCACCTTCGAGACGCTGCGCGGCGCATTGTCGCGGAATCGAGGGCCTTCCGGGAACTGCTCGACGACCTGCGGGAAGGTTCCTGAGATCATTCTTCGAGCAGGAACAGGCCCCAGGAGTTCACGGTGGACACGACGAAGAATACCAAGACGGGAAACGCATGACAGAAATTCATGGGACCAAGGACTCGACTCTCCGCCGTGCGGCGGCGGTCGCGGAGCGATTCAAGCCGAACGGGACGATTGGCAGAGTTCGCGAGTACGGCAACGGCAATGTCAACGATACCTTTCTCGTATCCGTCGAATCCGCCGAAGCTGGATGTTTCATTCTCCAGCGCATCAACACCCGTGTCTTCTCCAGGCCCGAACTCATCATGCGCAACATGCGGACCATCACCGAACACATGAGCAGGCGGATGCGAAGCGATCCTCTGATCACGGGAACTCGATGGGATGTGCCGAAAGTATTCCCGGCAGACGACGGACGGGATTACAGAATAGATGAGGACGGATCGTTCTGGCGCGCCATGAGCTTCATCGAAGGGGTGGAGACTTTCGACACGATCCGGGACACGGAACACGCCGAGGAAACGGGCCGCGCCGTCGGCCTGTTCCACACTCTCATCCACGACCTGCCCGCGGAATTCCTGGAAGACACGCTGCCGGGCTTTCACGTCACACCCGGCTACCTCAGGCGTTATGACGCATTGCAGGACCGAGAGCGGCCGCGCAAATCCCCTGAATTGCTTTTCTGCCGCCGATTTATCGATAAAAGGAGGCATTTGGCCCACGTTCTAGAGAACGCCGAAACAGCAGGGAAGCTTCGCCTTCGGCCCATTCACGGAGATCCCAAGGTGAACAACGTCCTTGTGGACATCTTGACTGGAAAGGCCGCAGCCATCGTGGATCTGGACACCGTCAAACCCGGCCTGGTCCAATATGACATAGGAGACTGCCTTCGTTCGGGCTGCAACCCGGCGGGTGAAGAAACCCAGCAGTGGGAGGCTGTTCGGTTCGAACCCGGGATCTGCCGCGCTCTTCTGCGCGGCTACCTTTCACAGGCAGAAAGATTTCTCGACCCCGCCGACTTCGAATTCCTGTTCGATTCCGTCCGCCTCATCGCTTTCGAACTCGGGCTGCGATTCTTCACAGACTTCCTCGAAGGCAACGTATACTTCAAAGCCCGTTACCCGGAACACAACCTCCTCAGGGCGCTTGTCCAATTCAGACTTACGGAGAGTATCGAATCCCAGGAGGATGCCGTCCGCGCCATGATCCGGGAATGGAAATGATGCGGGGCACCAGGATCCCCGACCTCGATTACATTCCGGCCAGCAGGCACGAGTTATGGAAAGACAGGCTGACTCGCTGTTTCCTGCCGTGGAACCGGACCTGTCCGGGACGGGCCGGAGGGATTCTTTCTCCATTGAATTCTAACAGATCTCCCGCTAGGGTAGCGGTGCTGTCTTCACGACAGAGGATTCTCACATCTTGGAACACGTTCCGAGTGAAATCCCGGCGGCTCTTTCCCGGCTGTACGGCTCCGTACCGGACCTTTCGCTGCAAGGAGAAAATTCATGACATCTTCCTCCCCACCCTCCCAGATCGGCACCTATCTTATTCATCGTCTCGATCAGGCGGGAGTCCGGCATCTATTCGGAGTCCCGGGAGACTACGTTCTCGATTTTCTCGACCAGGTGATCCAGAGCCCCATCGAGTGGATCGGCAATTGCAACGAACTGAACGCCGGGTATGCGGCGGACGGCTATGCTCGAATGGCCGGAGTCGGTGCAGCGGTGGTGACGTACGGTGTAGGAGGTTTCAGCATACTCAATGCCGTCGCGGGAGCCTGTGCGGAACAGGTTCCCCTGGTGTTGATCAGTGGAGCTCCCCCTCCGGCCAGGCGCTGGGCGAATGACCTGGTCCACCACCTGACCCGGGATTACCTGCTTCAATACGACATTTTCAGAAAGGTGACCGTTGACAGTGCCATACTGATCAATCCGGGGACGGCTCCCGACGAAATCGACCGGGTGCTGACCAGTTGCCTGGCCCACAAACGTCCCGTGTATTTCGAACTGCCCATGGGCATGGCACAAGCCTCCTGCAGACCTCCGCAGCAGATCTCGTTCCAGGTGGAATGCCGTTCCGACCCGCGAGCCCTCGCGGAGTGCATCCGGGAGGCCGCTTCCCTGCTCGACGCCGCAAAGAATCCGGTGGTATTGGCCGGCGTGGAAATCCTGCGTTTCGGACTTGCCGCAGAGGCCCTGCACCTCATCGAACACATCGAACTGCCGTTCGCCACGACGGTCAGCAGCAAGTCCGTACTGCCTGAACTGCATCCGCAGTTCATCGGGATCTACCAGGGTGGAGTCAGCCGCCGGGAAGTCCGCGAACAGATCGAGAGCTCCGACTGCGTGCTTTCACTGGGCGTCTGGATGACCGATTTCGACACTGGAGGGTTCTCGATGAAGATCGATGAAACCCGGATGATCTCAGCCAACACGGAACATGTCAAGATCGGCTATCATTCCTATACCAACGTGCAGTTGTTTGATTTCATCACCGGCCTCGAAAAGGCCCTCTCTCCCAGATCCTTTCTCACTTCCCATCCAGCCGCCCCCATCATGCGGAAAAACCCGTTTCATCCGCGGCCGGAAGCGAGATTGACCGTGCCCCGGTTCTTCGAGGGTTTGAACTCCTTTCTGGACGACGAGATGATACTCATGGTGGAACCCGGCGATGCCATATGTGCGGCTCCCGAGCTGTACATCGAGGAGCCCGAGAATTTCCTCGCCCAGGCTTATTACCTGTCCATCGGCTACTGCGTGCCCGCCTCTCTGGGCGTCTCGCTGGCCAGGCCGGGAAAACGGCCCGTGGTACTCTCGGGCGACGGAGCCTTCCAGATGACCGCCCAGGAGGTCTCTTCGCTCATGCGCTTCAACTGCAACCCGGTCATCTTTATCCTCAATAACGACGGCTACATGATCGAACGCAAGCTTCATGAAGACGGAGTCTACAACGACGTCCAGAACTGGCGCTACCATGCGCTGCCCGCAGTGTTCGGAGACAATGCCATCGGCTTGCGGGTCGAGACCGAAGGACAACTCGAAGAAGCCCTGGATACCGCCCGAAACCGTCCCGGGATGCTGATCCTCATCAATTTGTGTTTCCCACCGGGAGACTGTTCGTCATCGCTCGAGGCCCTGGGTGCCAGGTTCCAGGCCATGTCGGCGAAGAAGTAGAGCTCGAGGAACTCAGGCCCGGCAAGGGGACTACCCGCCTGGAATCACACCTTCAACAAGCCCCTGCCGGCCGGGTTCGAGCCCTGTGCAGCAAAGATTCGAGACAAGACCGTCGCCGTATTCCGGGAATCGGAAGGAAACGAGTTCATCCCTGTTCTTCTTGTGCAGAGAAACAGGTTTTACGAAGGCCGCTAAAATCCTCGACCGCCTCGATTGATCTTCACCAGTTCCGCCCCTTCGAACCTCATTGTGTAGATATAATCGCTTGATCCGAAGTTGTAGGTCCATTCCTCCACCTCCGCCGGGTCATGGTCCGAGTGCCTGGGAAACCACGAGATAATGGAGTCCTTTCTCAGCGGCTGACCGCACCTGGCAAGAACCTCGATCTTGTTGTCCCCGATTTCAACCGATCCGGCGCTGCATCTCAGGGACTTGACTCCGTAATCATCGGCGAACGCATTCCATGGAATCAAAGACAGCACCAGAACCAGCGAGATCATGACGACTTTTTTCATACCCTTTTCCTTTCAATGACGATGTGATCGAACGCACCGGATATTCCGCGCCTGGAAGCCGAAACGCCAGGGATCCACACCCCGTAACGGAATGCCGTCCGAAAGGTCCTTTTCCCAGGCAGGGGATCACCACCATCCCGGGAAGCCCTTCTTTTCAGGCCTCGGATACTCAGTCTTTTCAGACGTAGGATCGGCTTGTTTCTGAGGCAATGAGAGAAAATTCGACAGGGGGAGCACCGAGGATGAGGAAGACGCCGCCTCGAACGAACTAGTTCAGTTCCTCGGGCGGTTTCAGAGACTTGAAGCTTCGGTACAGGAGCAGGTCGTACAGGATCTTGAGCCCTCCGGCAAGAAAGAACAGGAGGGCTCCTCCCGCCGGTCCGCCCAGGAGCGGTCCGATCAGAAGGGGTGAGAGCGATGCTCCCATGGTTCGTGAGATTCCGGTGATCCCCCCGGCGGCCGAGCGTTCTTCCGAGGTGACCACAGCCATGGTGTAGGATTGACGGGTAGGGATGTCCATCTGGGAGATGCTGAAACGCAGAAGCAGCATTGCAGCGGCCAGAGGAAGGGTCGGCATGAGCGGTACGAGGATAAGCAGGACCTGGGACGGCAGGTGCGTGAAGACCATGGTCCTGACCAAACCTATACGCGATGCCACCCACGCAGCCGAAAGGGAAGAAAGGCCCGCCACAAGATTTGCTCCAAAAAAGATACTCCCCAGAATGGCGGGTTCCACTCCGAACCGCAACTGGAACCAGTAAGCCAGGACACTCTGCAGAACAAAACCTCCTGCGAAGGCGTCCAGGGCAAATAAAGCGGAAAGCTTGAAGACGACGCCCTGGGAGCGGTGAAGGCCGAAACGGGCCTTAAAGCTGGATGCGATGCCCTGGTGCGGGCAATCTTCAGCAGCTTCCACCTTCCGGGAAAGCAAGCCGAACAGAAGGGCGAGGATCACTCCAATCAGAGCATAACCCACCAGCAAAACCCGGTAGCTCACGAGATCCGACAGCCCCGCACGCTGGAGCGCCTGGACGATTCCACCCGCTGCAAGGGCGCCGAAAGCGGTGGCCAGAGCCCCGACAAGGTTATACCAGGCAAAAACATAAGTGCGCTGCCTGTCCGTGCAGACCTGGGCAAGGGCCGCCTGCTCAATGGAAAGAAACGGTCCGACCTCGTAGCCGCTTGGACTTATGATCCCGACAGTCGCTGCAAACAGGAGCAGCGGGAAATGATCGGTGAACGCGAAGAGCGTTCCTGAAAAGGTCATGAGAACAGCGCCGAGGATAAGCATCTTCTTTCGGCCGTATCGGTCCGCCGTGGTGGTTATCCATAGGGAGATGACCGAATCGCCGATCAGGGTGAGAGACAGGAGCAGGCCGATCTGTGCGGTCGTGAGTCCGACACGGGCGAGATACAGCACGAGCACGACTGAAAGGAAACCATGGGCAAAAAGTCGCGCGACACGAGTGATGAAAAGAAGGCGCGTATCCGCTGAACATGCGCTTGCAACCGGCAACCGGGATGTCTCCTCGATGGTTTTTCTTTCCTTCTCTCCCTGCAGCGCAAGAATACACCATCCACTAGACAACGCAAATTTCCATGCAGAGGTTCGAAGGCCTGCCCGGAAACATCATCCGGAAAACAAAGAGATATGGAGGCGAATATCGATGCCCTGCAAGTGCAAAAGAATATCGATGCGGCGGTTCAACTCCGGAGAGAAGCAGCAGTGGCATAGTGCCTGCACTCATGTGGAGTCCGGGATTTGTGGCGGTGTCATTCCTGGTTCATCCGGCAAATTACCATGAACTATGGGCTCTCAACCAACTATGAAAACGCACAAAAAGACTTTCAATCAGCTGATCTCTTGAGAAAACGGACCAAGGAGTTCCGGCGTTTTCTCATAAACGAGTATTTCCAGTGCTTTTCATGCCTCCGGTGCTTTTCACATAACAATTTATTGGTATCACAACGCCGTTCAGTCGCACAACGCCATTCAGTATAATAACGTCATTCCCGCAAATGAGACTGTGTCGTAATTGTAGGGCCTGGGAGTGGATTTTTATGGTTTAATAGGAATAAAAAATAGGCAAATCGGAAGGTTATGTGGTATAGTGTAGCCCTGAGAGCAGGAGGAAAAGGGCTATGGCT
>JABUEY010000006.1 GCA_013314815.1 Syntrophobacteraceae bacterium | reverse complement strand
CATAGCCCTTTTCCTCCTGCTCTCAGGGCTACACTATACCACATAACCTTCCGATTTGCCTATTTTTTATTCCTATTAAACCATAAAAATCCACTCCCAGGCCCTACAATTACGACACAGTCTCGATCATTCCCATGATCTGGTAATCGGATACCTTTCCCTCCCCCCTGTAGTCCGCTCTCAATGTCTCCGACACGAACCTCCATCCCTGCGCTGCCACGCTGGACACGATGAAAGCCGCCAGATAAGAAGTGCGCAGGAACAGGAAGGCACTCGAAAGAGCTGTCAGAACAAGAAGAACGGCAGTCACCGCCTGAATGGGCACCACCTTTTCTCCTTCCAGTCCACTTTCATAGGCGATCTTTTTCGTTCTTCCCACGAAGACGAAGCAGTGAGACTCGAAAATTCTTCGAACCCGGGGAGAAACCTGGGATAGCGGCTTTCCATAGCAGCACCCGAAGCTGATGCACGCGAGGCGCCCCAATCCCTCTCCCATCGGACATGCGATCGCCAGGGCTGCCAGGCAGGGCTCTGCCGGTATCGATGCGCCGCCCAGGCTTTCCCCCACACGGTTGACCAGTGCTGTGACCCAGGGACTGAGCAGCGTGCCGACAAAGAAGCTTCCTCCTGCCGTGAATGTATAAGGCCTTCCTTCGATGAGCCTTGCTATGATTTTTGACGCAGGCATGCAACACAGAAACAGAATCCCTGCAACGCCGGCGGACCCGGCGAAGGGCACCTTTGCGGCTCCGCAAAGAAAGAAGAACAGGGCCGTTGCAGCCACGGTCGCGTTTGCGCTGAATACGCCATAGTAGGTCAAGTTGATGCTTTTCCACCGCTCAGGGCCCATTCTGGAAACAGGGACAGCGGCCAGAATCTGCCATTGTTCATTGGGCAGGTTTCTGAAAGCCCATTGGAACAGGAGGCTGATCATGACAGCCAGAAACAGGATGAACAGGACATTTTCCATCTTTCCTTTTCTCCTTCATCGAGGTAACTCACATTTCGCGGCAGACGCATTCTTACGGGACGCGATCAGGGAACGTACTCGAATATCCGTCTCGACAAGCGGCCTGCCGAACCCCTCGGAATAACGGCTCTCGATTCCCGGCCGATGCATGTTGAACAGGATGTCCCGCGCAAAGTCGATTCGCTCCCTTTCAAACAAAAGGACATCCGTACTGCTTCCAGGCCGGTACCGGCTCTTGGGCACTCCCTTCTCCAGGAACATCCCCTTGCCGACAGGAGCAGGAGAATCATACCTTCGGGTACTGTAACACTGCACTACATCACCTATCATGAGTGCCACAATTTCTATCATGGCCACCAGCCCGACTCGGCTGCCTCGATACACATCCGTATCGATGATCGTGACTACTCTTCTGTTCTTCGACAACGAGGCCGCCGTTCGCACAATCGCTCCAGGATTGCACGAGTGGTACATCCCCTGCACTTCATAGATGTCGACCACTTCTCCTGCAACCGGGGTATGGTTGTAATGGTACTTTTCCGGGGTCAACCTTAGAACGGCGAAGTCGCCGTCACGGAATGCATCGACGAATTCCTTTTTCCTTCCCAGGAGTTCATCGAGTTCGAAGAACTTGCCTTTGATGAAGATGGATGAACGACGGAGCAAAGAACCGACAAGGATACGTGCATCCGCGGGGGACACGACGGCCGAAGGCTCCCGACACATGGGTCTGCATTCCCAGTAACGGATCTTTCGCTCAAACACCTCCCGCGAAGTCTTCCACCTTCCCGGTTCATCGGCGCACTCCGTTAAGTCAACGTGCGTGGAGTCGAAAAAGTGCCGGTTTCTGTTGAACGGTGAGCCGAGTCTTGAGTCGTAGAGAAGGCTGGCAAGTGCCCTGGAAAACCATCCGCTGGTCAGCATCCTGAGCAGCAAGCCGGGGTTTGCCTCAGCCTTCGAGTAGATAAGTTTGACCCAAGGGTCTGCGAAGAGTCTTTCGGTCCATACCCTATTCGTGTACCGCTCGATATACTGGTGTTTCATGGGACGATGCCTTTCTTCGTGCCTGGATCGCAGCCTCGGATTCCTCCATGTCCCTGTGGATGGTCAGGAGCAGCAAATGGATCAGCCTTCTCAAGTCGGCCGCGTGCAGACATTCGTCGGCCAGGCTGCTGTTCGCATTCATCAGGAATTCGGTGAGATTGAACTGGTCCAGGGCCATTGCGCGAAGCTCTTCGTTGAATTCTTCATCCTTCAAGGCCCGAAGGTCATCCACTAGAAAGTGGACGGCCTCTTCGATGTTCTTTTCTCTCAAGGCACTCCTGTAATGATTCTCCGCGGCCATGTTAAATTCCTTCCCGTTCAGATCGAACGCACTCTTTGCTCCCGTTTCCTCCAGGATGGCTGCAGTCAGCCTGCCCGCCACTGAACGGGTAGCCGGGTATTCGATTCTCGACAGCAGTTCCTCCAGGGTATCTTTCATATGGAACATTTCAATGAGATCCTCCGCATCTTCGAAAAGCGTCTGCACAAGAGCCCTTCTGTACTCGATATTGTACACTCTGAGATAACCCGGGTACCTCCTGCTCAACCTCACGCGCCGGCACCGCCTGACGATTCCCTGCAGAAAAGCATTCCGGGAATCCGCACGTACAAAAAAGGTGGGCAGACCTATGGCGGTCCCGAAAATGATCTGCCTTCTTTCGCTTTCAGAGAACGGACTGTCGGGAATGTGCGAGTGCGTTACTCTGCCCCTGGCGATGTATTTGAATGCAAGTGCGTTCAGGAGGTTTTGAACCTCTCCCGCGCTTCCGAAATCCGATTCCATGCTTTCGAACAGGCTATACATACGCCCCTCGAATCCGCTGTACCCCATGACTTCACATTCTCTGAGCCTGTAGAGCAGATAGAGCGCCATCCTTGAGTCGAAGATCCCCAAATCTGCCAGGTCCTTTTTCAGCCTTTCACCGTTTCCCGGTTTCCCATCGAGAGCCGGACTGCGCTCCGTACTCATCAGGGATACGAAATAGTCCAGGAGCCGAAAATCCGGCACGAAGTCTCCCTGGAGACGAAACAGGGTGGTCATAAATCGATCCATCCATTTGGGACCGAACGGGGTGAGCGGTCGCCCGAGGATTTTCGACCGGCTTTTCCCTTTCCATCGTCGCCAGACCATTCTGAGGTGGGTATAGTCGAGTTCATGAGGCAGGAACCCGAGAAGCTTCTCGGGATGGAAATCGGAAAAATCGATGCGGTATGGAGCCGCACTGTACGTACCCACAAAAAGAGGCAGAAAATGTTCGACGATTTTGATGACGAGGTCGCCTGCCAGCTTTTCATCCGTCGCATTCAACGGGGAGTGTTCGTCGGACAGCAGGCGGGTCAGCTTCAGACTGCCGAGGCTCAGGTGAGTGCCATTATTGGCCAGGCTCGTGTTCGAGATGTTCGGCAGAGTCACGAGGTTGCGAGTGATGATTCCGGCCTCTCGAAGCTTTGCCACGGCGTTCAGTTGGCTGCGGCTGAGAACCTGGTGACAGAGGCACATGTAATCGTGCTTTGTCTCACCCCTGGCCCAACCCGATAGACAGGGACTCATGAACAGTTCCCTGTAGAACGCATCCGATATGCAGTCGTTCAATTCCTTCTGACGAACAGGCGGGTGAGGGGCAAAATAGATGATCACACGCTGCCCTGATTGACGGAGCAGGAAACGTTCGTTTGCATACATGGCAAGGACCTGAGTGAGCAGAAAACGCTTGGACGCCTCCCGCGCGATCGATCTGCCCAATCGCAGGCCCGGTCGTGGAACGATGACGTGAAAGGAGAAAGTCTCGGGTGACGTGTTATCATTAAGGAAATGATCGAAAAGTCTTTCGCCGGTCCGTACGATGGAGGCGGGAAGACTGTCTTCCGAGTAGACGGCATCGGCCAGGCTCAGCTTGAGAAGGTAGCTTACCGGAATGCGAATCCATGGATCTCCTTTCCGAATAAAGAAGAAGCGTTCCTTGTCGGCACGAAGACCTCCGTCGGGGCTCCTTCTGTCGGCAAGAAGATCGACGCTCAGGACATCCCGAGTACGCGGCCCGAGCACATGCAGCGGCAACCGGACCCAACTGTTCTCCCAGACATTTCGCGGATTCTCATTCAAAAACCGATCGAGATCCACCGCAGCTTTCGGCGACGTTTCACCTCTGCCGATTCGTCTGACAACATTGGAGAAGTAGCTGGATGCTTCGATCGTTATAGGCAAATCCACGTTCCACCTTGATCCCAACACCACGGTTTGAAGTTCGTTTTCCGAACCCGCCGTGGTGTCGTTTTCCGAAAAAGGAAGGGTTTCCACAAAACGATCTGATGTCCCCACGCGTATCCCGAGACGATCGATGACCGCGTCGAGAGTTGAAGGCCGCACGAGTTTAAGGTTCGATGATTTCCGGAAGCAAAAGCCCATTTCCTTCATCAATACATTTCCTTTCTGTTCTGTATGATCAACTCTATACAAGTTCCACAGACTGCCGGAGATTGCCGACCTATCCCGAGTTCCAGGCTAGATGAAAACGGTGAAGGATGGGTGAACAGCAGGTGACTTTCGCGGGAAAATCTGGTGTCGATGGGGCAAATCCCCTCTGCCCCTTTGCCAAAGGGGCGAGACATTTTGTGCCCTTCGCGAATGCGGGAGTCGCAAGGGTCTCGCACCTGCGGCGTGTATTTGCGGGTCAACCGGTCTTGTGGATCGAGTCAATCTTCACTGTTTTTCCGGTTTAATGGTTCTTCCGGTTAGACGCGTACCCGGACAGTTGTCGCACAAAGGTGGAATACACCGCGAGATCTGCGCTTGGACTGGATTCCCGCCTTTGCGGGAAGGACGTTGTGGAGGGAATTACGTTGTTGCGAGAATGACGATGTGGAGGCAATGACCTTGCTGCGGGTGGATTCCACTTTTGTGCGACAACAGTCCGTAACGGTCCGGATACGCGTCTTTATGAAGAAACAGCACTTTCTCCATCCACGGGTGCTTCCTGATTGCCGTCGGCTCAAGTCCCATCCTTTGTGCATGCTCCCGGGCAGCTTTAATATCCGCGACCTGCAGCGCCAGGGTGACGCCGGCCTTCCCGCTGCTTTTCCCAGACGTACGCGCTTGGTCGGCGATGCTCAATCTCGATTCATCGGTTAGTCGGAATTCCACAAACCAGTTTGTCGAGAAAATGACAGGCAGCTGCAAACAATCCCTGTAGAATCGTACGTCAGCTTTGCGGTGTGTTATCTTGCCGCAGCTAGCGATTCCCCCCCGGGGTTCGGTAACCGAACTCGGCCAAAGCCCTCGGATCCTTTCTCCAGTTCTTCCAGACTCGAACGAAAAGGCCGAGAAAGATCCGGCAGCCGAGCAGGCTTTCGATGTCCCGCCGCGCCTGTGTGCCGATTTCCTTCAGCATCTGTCCTTTTCTGCCTATCAGGATGCCCTTTTGCGAATCGCGTTCCACGTGGATGGTGGCCTCTATGTCGATTCGCATACTCTCTGGAATCTCGGTAAATTTCTCGATCGTTACGGCCACGGCGTAAGGGATTTCCTGGTGAGCCAGATGGAACACCTTTTCACGAATGATTTCAGCCACCAGGAACCTCTCAGGCTGATCCGTCACATAATCCTCCGGATAATACCGGGGGCCTTCGGACAGAAGCCCGGTGATTTCATCGAGAAGCCTTCCCACTCCGTCTCCGGTCAAGGCCGAGACGGGCACGATGGAGTGAAAATCTCGAATCCGGGCATAGCGTTCCATAACGGGAAGCAGGTCGCTTTTGCTTCGCAGGCGGTCCACCTTGTTGATCGCAAGAATGACCGGTGTATCGACATTTCTCAGGTTGTCCAGGATGTATCCGTTGATATCCCGGTCGGGATCCGTTGCTTCGATAAGAAGACAGATGACGTCCGCCTCTCCCAGGGTGGAGAGCGCAGTATCTACAAGTACCCGGTTGAATTCGTCGCGCGCCCTGTGAATACCGGGGGTATCCACGAAAATGATTTGAAATCCGGGTCCGTTGAGGATTCCCGGGATGCGGTTCCTGGTGCTCTGAGGCTTCTCGGCGGTAATCGAGATCTTCTGGTTCAACAACCTGTTGAGCAGGGTGGACTTCCCAACGTTGGGGGCTCCGATAAGGGCAACATAGCCGGATTTGAAACCGGGTGCAGCAAGAGATGACATAAGCTTCAGCAGGCCTCCCTTCGAATTTCCGTTGCAGGTCATTCACGATTGTTCATGCATCGAGTTCCTGCACGCGGCAGGCTGGAATTGTGGAGATGGTTCGAGGCGTGGTTCGAACCGCAGTGGCTCGAGTGTCGCATCCTGGAGCAGTCTGATTTTTTCGATTCCCCATTTCTGCTGCCACCAGGCAATATTGGAGCGGCCGGGTCCAGCGGCCTCGCTGATAAATCTCGCGGGCACCCGGATTGTAAGATCGGCAAGGCCGTCCAGCGGATGCACTGCCTGAAGAAGCTCATCCACACGATTGCGCCAAAGGCGGCACTTCACCAGGTATCCGAATGCCGGGTGGTAGGGACCGGCAAGAATTCCGCCCGGTTTTTCCAGTTCCGGGTCTCCGTGAAGGCCCATGCGCGCGACGGGTATGGAGGCGGCGGTGAGCATCTGATGAGCCGCGGCGCACCAGTCCAGGGCTTCCTCGATTTTGAGCGGCCGGTAGGTGCCTCCGCGGTACCATTGTGCGAGTGCCGTTCCGGAAAGGACAAGAGTCGGGTAGATGCGCACAAAGTCGGGTTTCAGCCGGACGACCTGGGCAATGGAATCCAGAAAGGTCCCCCGACTGTCGCCGGGAAGCCCGGCCATCATCTGGATGCCCAGGCGCCATCCATGTCTTTTCACCGTCGACGCCGACTCCAAAACCGCATCCACACCGTACCCGCGCAGGCTCTTTTCCAGAACCTCGCGGGACATGCTTTGAACGCCCAGTTCGACAGTCTGGACCGGATACTCGTCAAGAATCCTGCAGGTGGAAGATGTCATGGAATCCGGTCGAGTGGAAAATCGGATTCCCGAAAAGATCCCTTCACGGATCAGCGGTAGAGCAAAACAGAGAATTCTGCGCAGGCTCTGCTCGGGCAGCGAGGTGAAAGTGCCGCCGTAAAACGCGAGTTCGCCCGGCATCCCACTCAACCGTGACTGCCGGGCGAGTGCCCGCATGTCTTCGATCCCTCTGCCCAGCAATTCCTTTTGAGAAGAACCCGCCGGGTTTGGCGACACCACCCTGTCCTGGTTGCAGTACACGCATTGAAAGGGGCATCCGGCATGGGGAAGGAAGACGGGATAGATCCGAGTCCTGGCAGTCATGTATCAGTCATCCGGGTCAGGCTGCCTTCCGATCACGTCAAGTGCCTTGCAGGCCGCCTCCTGTTGCGCTTCTTTCTTGCTCTTCCCGGAACCCGTAGCCAGGACTCGATTTTCAAGCGCGACACTCATATGAAAAGTCTTGTCGTGGTCCGGCCCTTCCTCCGCATCGAGGGAATAGACGGGTGTGAGTTTGAACCTGGCCTGGGTCAACTCCTGCAACTGGGTCTTGTAGTCCTTGTCGAGGGTCCTCAACGGGTGCTGTTCCTGCTCGATATCCAGGTATGCGTGAAAAAGACGCTTGATGACATCGATGGCCGCATCGAGGCCTCCGTCGAGGTAGATCGCCGCCAGGACCGCTTCAAGAGTATCGGCAAGCAGCGAGGTCTTCTGCCTGCCTCCGGTCAGTTCTTCACCCTTGCCCAGCATGAGGTAGTCGCCGAAACCGAGATCCTGGGCGATCCTTGCCAGTTCGCGTTCATTGACAATCGCCGATCTGAGGCGCGAGAGATCGCCCTCATTGCATTCCGGGTACTGTCTAAGGAGCAGATGGCTGATGGCAAGCCCGAGAACGGCGTCGCCGAGGAACTCGAGAGTTTCGTTGTCTGCTTCGTTGACCTGGGGATTCTCATGGAGAAAGGATCGATGAATCAGGGCCTGCTGAAGCAGGCCCGGCTTCTTGAACCGGTAATCCAGGACCTGCTGGAGTCCGTCGAGATGCGTTTCCTGTTCGGCCACGTCTTGATATCCTGCACAAGGGAAAAAGTTTATGTCCTGCCTGATGCATAGTATTGATTTTTTCGCGATCCCACCCGGATGTCAAGAGCCAAGAATATTGCCGGGGATATTGTCAGAACTCTGTCCGGGTGATAGTCTGATGACTGATATGCATCTCATCCACTGAGAACGGGAGCGAAATGCAGGGTTGGAGCATCGCGGCCTGCTGTGCATTCCTCTCCGGCCGAGCAGACAGCCCGGACAGTTTGCCTGGAAAGAGTTTTGTGCGAACAACTATTTCGAGGAATCGACTATTGCTTACCTGGATCCAGTCTCCACGACCCCGAAGCGACAAGTTCCTGTTTGTGGACAGGGACGGAGTCATCAACGCGGATCGGGAGGATTTCATCAAGAACTGGAGCGAGTACAGATTCTGCCCGGATGCTCCGGAGGCTTTGCGCCGGTTGAAACAGCACGGCATAAACGTCATATTGATCAGCAACCAGTCGGGGTTGAACCGTGGAATCATCTCCTGGCCCGACTTCTGGGATATTCACCTGCGGATGGTTCAAGGGATTCACCAGGCAGGCGGGGATATTCTCGCCGCGTTCTATTGCCCTCACCGGCCCGATGAAGAGTGTACGTGCCGCAAGCCTGCACCGGGGATGATTCTTGCCGCAGGTGCATTGTTTTCGATCCGCATGGAAGCCACGTGGTTCATCGGGGACAGAGTCTCCGACCTGAAGGCCGCGGAATCGGCCGGATGCCGGGGGATTCTCGTGGCACGACAGCAGTGGGGGTGCGGCCGGCGGCAGGATGGTCCGGAGGGTATCGAAGTGCGAGGCTTTCCCGATCTGGCGTCAGCGGTCAAGGGAATCTTCGGTGATCTTTGAACCCCGGCTGGGCAGATCGTGTTTTCCATACAGGGCATGTCCGGTAGAGTCTGTCCGGACCGATGCTCTGCCCTTCCGCCAACCAGGTCTGAAAGGACAGAGAATGTTTTTCCCTCCGTTTCTGGTTTTCTTTCTTTTCGTGTTTGTCTTCATTCTCCTTCTGGCGTTCGCCCTGGTGCAATTCGGTCTTTTCACCTGGGCGTTCCTCAGGCTGGGAATTTCCCCCGAATACCTGTTTTCCCTCTTCTTTCTCTGCATTCTGGGGAGCATGATCAACATTCCCATCCGCAGAATCCAACTGGACGCCGAGCCCACCGAAATCGAAATGGTGTCTTTCTTCGGTATGCGCTTTCGGCCTCCTCGATCCCACCACAAGAGGGAGACCGTTCTGGCAGTGAACGTGGGAGGTGCGATCATTCCGGCATGTTTATCCCTCTATCTTCTCAGTCAGGCCGAAAACCCGGTCCGGATTGTTCTCGCACTGGCCGTGGTAGCCTTTGCAGTTTATCATCTTGCCCGTCCCATCCCCGGCGTCGGCATTGCAACCCCGATGTTCGTCCCGCCGATCGTCGCGGCGCTTGCGGCCATGGTTCTGAATTACGACTGGGCCGCTCCCACCGCCTATGTCGCCGGAACGCTCGGGACATTGATCGGTGCGGACATCCTGCACCTGGATAAGCTGAAGAATCTAAGGGCTCCCGTGGCTTCCATAGGAGGTGCCGGCACCTTTGACGGCATCTTTCTCACAGGGATCCTGGCCGTGCTCCTGGCCTGACTCCGGCGTACGAGGGTCCGGGAAAAATCTTGCACAACGGCCGCGGTGCAACGCCCGGCTTTCAGGCTTGCCCGTCGTGGCACAAACCGCTGACAGAAAAATCTTTCAGCAGGAGGTAAACCATGTCAAGCCCGGTGTTCTTTACAGATCTTCGAGCGGCGAACGACCAGAGCCTGCTCGACAAGATCTCAAACCTCGTAGAAGCAGCTGGAATTCAGAAGGTGGTCAAGAAGCGCGGATTGACGGCGATCAAGATCCACTTCGGCGAGAGGGGCAACACCGCGTTTATTCGTCCCGTGCTTGTACGACCCGTCATCGATGTCATTGCGAAAGCCGGAGGCAAGCCTTTTCTGACGGATGCCAGTACGCTTTACGTGGGCACGCGGGGAAACGCCGTGGACCACCTGACCACAGCGATTTTGAACGGTTTTGCATATTCAACCCTTCAAGCACCGCTCATCATCGCCGACGGCCTGGACGGCCGCGATGAAGTCGCAGTTCCCATCGACCTCAAGCTCTGCCGGGAAGCCTACATTGCTTCGGCTGTGGTGAGAGCGGACTCCCTCGTCTCCCTGGCTCACTTCAAGCTCCATGAGGCTGCGGGATTCGGTGGAGCCATCAAGAACGTGGGCATGGGAGCCGCCTCCCGCAGGGGCAAGATGGCGCAGCATTCGGAAGTGGCCCCTGCCGTCATGCAGAACAAGTGCATCGGATGCGGGATCTGCCGAGATCAGTGTGCTCATGGAGCCATCCGGCTCGAGGATCGTCCCCCCGACGTTCCCCGGCCCCGGGAAGACGCCGCCAAAATTGCATACATCGACCAGGTCTTGTGCGTGGGATGTGCCGGCTGCATTCATGCGTGCCCGCAGGGTGCCCTGGCCATAGACTGGGAAAAAGACCTTCCCCGTTTTATGGAAAGGATGGTCGAATACACGGCGGGGGCCGTCAAGGGCAAAGAAAAACGTTGCCTGTTCGTGAACTTCCTCACTCAGATCTCACCGGCCTGCGACTGCTATCCCTTTGCCGATGCTCCCATAGTGGCCGATATCGGCATCGTGGCGTCCCGGGACCCGGTTGCCGTCGACCAGGCATCCATCGATCTCGTCAATGCCCAGCCGCCCCTCGACTCATCCTGTGTCAAAGGGTGTCCCGACGCAAAATCGGACAAGATCCGGGCCGTTTACCCCAACATCGACTGGCGCCATCAGTTGGCCTACGCACAGGCGATCGGCCTCGGAAGCATGTCCTACGACCTGGTAAGACTCTGACAGGCGGTTGCCGACCGCGTCCAGGTCTTGGCTTCGAGAAGCCAGCGGGCTGCAGATCTTCTCGGGACGAGGATTCGATCTGGAACTTGACTGTCTCAAAAGAGGCTTGTAAAAAGACTTTTCATTGTTTACATTGTGCCACGGAAGCGCCAAGCTCACTGGTGGGGCTCCCGGACTTCAAATCCGGTGCAGGGGCGTGAAGGCGTTCCTGGGTGGGTTCGATTCCCATGCGCTTCCGCCAGGTTAGAAAAACAGGCCCCGATGAGGGGCCTCTTGTTTTTTGGCTGCGCACGAATGCGGAAGAAGCATCACAAGCCGGCAAAAAGAAAGCTCATCCTGGAGGGCAACAGGAACCAGGAAACACGGGCAGCCTCCCGAACATCAAGGTCCAGTCCCCTATGGCTGCAATTTCGCCACGTGGCATCTACAGTCAGAGGCCCCATGGACCACGAGAAAAATCCGGTTTTTCAGAAATAATCGGCAAGTATCATGCCATGCCGGATCCAAGTCGCTGCAGGTCGAGGATGGTCGCGTAGAGAAAGATTCCTATGAACAGGATCCAGCCGCACACGCAGGCGGGGATGTAGGCTCGGGCCAATCTCGGCTGGAGACTGGAGAGGAGGTCCATGACCATCTTCGCGCCGTCGAGGGGTGGCAGGGGGAGCAGGTTGAAGACGGCGAGATTGAGGCTCATGAGGGCGGTGAAGGTGCACGCCTGGATGAAACCGTTCTCGATGAACCGGCCGCCTGCCGCCACGATGCCGAGAACGGAGGAGATCCGGCCATCACCCGAGAAGACGGAAAGGAGAGAAGCGAGGATTTGGCCGGTCATGTCGAAAAGCTGCAGCAGGGGAGCGACGGTCACGCTGTACACGGTGATATCTCCTTTGGCAGCGTTCATTGCCGCAAAAAGCATGCCGGCGATCAGGATGTTGGCGGCGGGGCCGCCCATGGCAAAGAACAGGCGTTTCCCGAGGCCGAGCCTGAAGTATTCCATTTCGTCCTGCAGTCGGGGCAGAACGTAGCCACCCAGCGGAATGGCCGACAACCGTATCTCGGTATCCCTCCACACAAATCCCCACAGCCTGGGGCCGAATCCGACGGAAAAGCGGTCAACAGGGATGCCTGCCAGTCTGCCCGCAATAAAATGACCCAGTTCGTGAACCATAATGAGAAAACTCAACACGAAAGCCGCAAGTAGGTATTTCATCGTCTCACCTCGGACCGTTCACCGTTCGGAATCCTGTGGAACCATCTGCTTTGCCCGAATAGACATAATTCATCCCCATTCCCGGAGCCGTGGAGCGATGATCTCTCCCCCCTGATCGGCCGACTCGGGAATCCATCGCACAATTACCCTGATTCGTAAAGGACTTCTTTGCGCATGGAGGAAGTCGTTATCAGCACGGTTACTCAAAGCGGTTCCGGTTTTCCTCGCTCTTCGTGTACCCGCTGCTTTTCCGGCAGAGTGATTATGAATACGGAGCCCTGCCCGGAGGTGCTTTTCGCCGTGATACTTCCACCGTGACGCTCCACGATCTTGCGGCAGATGGCCAGTCCCATGCCTGTTCCATCATAGGTGCTTCGGCTGTGAAGCCGTTGAAAAGGGGAGAAGATTCGATCGAGGTATTTTTCGTCGAATCCGATCCCGTTGTCTTCCACCAGGATCGTGCAGGATCCATCTTGCAGTTGCGCCCTGATCCTCACGACCGGATCTCGACCGCCGGAGAATTTCAGGGCGTTTTCGACCAGGTTCTGAAAGAGCCTGCTCAGGAGATGATCGTTCCCCTCGATGGCCGGCAAAGTCCCGACCTCGATAACCGCCCGGCTGCGTTCAATCAACAGTTCAAGGTCGTTCAAGACCTCGGCGACCACCCGATTCAGATCCAGGGTATGGAAACGGATGTCCGAGGAGGTGACTCTCGAGTAGTTGAGCAGAGCCCTGATAAGGGATTGCATCCGGCTGGCAGCCTTTTGAATACGTTCGAAGTAGTCCTGTGCGTCAGAGTCAAGGCCGTCGGTGTACCGGGCGGTGATCCGGCTGCTGAAAGCCTGTATCTTGCGCAGAGGTTCCTGCAGGTCATGGGAGGCGACAAAGGCAAATTCCTGTAATTCCTTGTTGCTTTGTTCCAGCCGTTGGGCGTAGCGCTTCAGCTTGTCCTGTGCAAGCCGGCGGTCCGTCACGTTCACCAGGGTCAGTACGAGGCCGGTGCATATGCCGTCCTCCCCCTTCACCGGGTGGACGCTCCAGTCCCAATAGGTGATTCCCCTTTCTGGATTTGCAGCATATTGGAAAGGTTTCTCATATACCGAATAAGGAATCCCCGTCGACATCACGTTTCTGAAGATGATTTCGTTTTCTTCGTTGGGATACAGATGAAAATGGTTCCTGCCGACGTAATATTCAGGTGGATTCCCATCGGCGCACGCGTAGGCGTGGTTAACACGAATGAAATTAAAGTCCGTGTCCATGTAGGCCACAAGGAAATGGATATTCGAGAAGATGCTTTCGAGCAGTTCGTTCTTTTCCAGGAGTGACCGCTCGGTGCGGCGTCTTTCTTCTATCTCCCGTTTTAGGCTTTCGTTGGCTGATTCGAGCTCTTCAGTCCTTTCCCGGACGCGAGATTCGAGCTCTTCCTGCGCCCTGTTCAGCGCCGCCTCCCGTGCACGGATTTCCCTGGACACCATGTTGAAGGTGTGCACAAGATCCTGCACCTCACTGGGCCCTTTGACCTCAGCCTCTTCCCCGTACCTCCCCTGCCCCAGCCGGATGGCAAACTGCCGCAGTTTTCGAACGGGCGTGGATATGGTTCTGGAAACGAACACAGCCAGCAGGATGGACAGGACCCAGAAGCCTGTCACGAACAGGCTTCGCCGGACCAGGCTGGACACAACCGGAGCCATGACCTCCTCCTCGGGACGGCTGGCTCCCGCAGCCCAGCCGGTAGAACCGACAGGAGTCAGCGCAAAAACGCGCCTTCTCCCATCGGGCCCGTTCATGACCGCCTCCACTTCCCTCCCTGCTGCCAAATCCTGCAGGTATCCGGAATCCCTAAACCATTCTCGCTTTTCCCATGTCCATTGAACGTGTGGATAGCGCGTTACCGTCCTGCCCTCTCTGTCAATGAGCAGAATTTCTCCGCCCCCTTCCCTCTTCACCGCCATGAGCCGTTCCAGCTTCTCCGGGTTTATTCCGGCAACAACTATGCCGACCAGTCTGCCGCTGTCATCCCGTATGCCTCGGCTCACGGCAAAAACCGGCAGGCCGGTTGCCCGCGATATGATGAGTTCGCTGAGAGTCCATTCCCTGCCGGCCATGATTTCTCGCAGGTGTTTCCTGTCCCCGAAGTTGAGACCGACGGTATGGTCGCGTGTGGAGAAGGTGACCAGGCCATCGGGGCCGACCCAGTGCAGATCCTGTATTGCGGAGTATTCGTCCCGAACCGTTTCGAGGATCCTCTTCTTCTGTTCCCTGGAAAGGATTTGGGGGTTCTTGAAAACAAAGCCGAGTGTATTCTCCTGGCGCACGATATCATGGATAAGTTCCTCGAATACCCCGGCCATGGCCCTGCAAATCTCCAGGTTGGACTGGAATTCGCTTTCGCGCATCGTCTGAAAACGTTCATAGTATATACTCGTCTGCAGAAACAGGATCGGCAGGAGGACGGCGAGCACAAGCAGGAGAAGCCGACGCTGAATACCGCCCGACCCGCTTCGCCTGTTGACCGAAGATTTTGAACGCCTTAGAGTTCTGTTTCTTATGATCTTCATGTTCCGTCGCCTATTTCAAGGGCGATCCCGACAAACCGGTCAGGTCCGGTAATGAGAATAATCCCTCAGCCGCTGCAGGATCGACTTGGCAATACGGCTCTCCTCCTCGCCGTGAAACTTGATGTAATGATACACAGGTTCCATTTCATAGCCTCTTATCGGCTTGTGCTCTCCTCCAAATCCCGGATCCATGGTCCTTATTCCCTTGCGGATCGCGTAATCAATGGGGTGATAATAACACGCTGCAAAATGAAGGAATGGAACTTCTTCGTAGCACCCCCAGTACCTTCCGTACAACACGTCTGCTTTTTCATAGAAAAGAGCCATGGCAAGCCTGCGGTCCGCCATCGACGCCACCGCAAAGCTGCTTCTATGTCGAAAGGATGACTGCAGTTCCTCGAAAAAAAGCTGGTTGAGGAACGGGCGCATCCCCACACCCATGTGCTTGATCCACGTACGTTCGTAGAGCTCGCACATTTCTTTGTAGTAGTAGGCAGGCGCGTCCTCGCCCCGGACCATCTCCAGCCGGATTCCCCGGTCGCGGATCGCCCTGATCTCCCGTTTGATCTTTGTTCTGCGGCTGGACTTGAATGAGAGAAGATAGTCGTCGAAAGTCCTGTAATCGTGATTGTGCCACAATCGATAGGTCGTTCTTAAGGCCACGTATCCGTGTTGGAGCAGAAGTGAATGCAGATGCGAAAAATGAGGAGACACGAAATAGAGGCGACAGCTCCACAGTCCTCGATCCGTACACAGTGTGTCGATATGGTTGAGCAGCAACCGTGTCGTTTCCGGATTGTCGAATCCCGGTCTGCAGAGAACACGATATCCGGGCACCGGGGTGAAGGGAATCGCTCCCACCAGTCCCGCCCGGTAGGGAATTCCCGTAAGTTCACTCAAGAATTCGATCAGCCCGCCGTCGCCGAATTCCACCCATGCCCGGTCCCTTTCGTAAAGAGGGATGATCGCAAACGGTTCCTCGCCCGCGAAGGCGACCAGATGGCATGCCCTGTAGCCCCTCTCGGGACAGACCGCACCGGATGTCTCAAGCGCATGGAAATACTCCCATTCCATCATGGGGCTTGCATTTGAGGCCAATTCATTCCACAATTGTTTGTTAACAGCCTCGCATCCAGGGAAGGTTTTGAAATGAATAGCCATATCCGGGCTGCCCCATTGTCTGTCCATGGAATAAAGAAAGACTCCCGCCGGTTGGTCCTGTTCATTCCGGCCGTGCGCACTCATATTATCATACCAGGGAAACGGAAGGATGACGATTCCTTCCCTCCCCTTGCAAACCACTCACCCCCTGCGTTTCCCCATTGCCACCAACAAGCCCGTCCGTCAGGGTACGGAGGCGGGTCATACCGGAAAGCTATCCGCTCCCACGGAAAAGCCATCTGAATGAGCCCGAAATGTCATGGATTTGACTCAAGAACGAAGTACACTCAGCTGGATGTCAGCCGCAGCCTCTCCGGACAGCACGGGAGCGAATGACCTGCCACCCGCACTGCCCCGGGCAGCAAACAGACAGCCGGTTCAGCTGAAAGAATCCAGGTTCTTCCGGCAGGCGCACCCGGCCAGTTGTCGCACGAAAACGGAAGACACCCGCCACAACGCTATTTCCACAGCAAGGTCATCCGGCATCACAACGTCATTTGCATGGAAAACACCGGATGAGTGAAATGCAACGAAGGTACTCGTCTACCGGATAAACCGGAACTCGAACTGCCCCCGAAGCGGGCTTGCCGCTGCCCGAGGGGACACTTCGAAATCGGTTCACCGAACTGGAACAGCTGGTCAAGTCTCGCATCGAACAAGGAGAGCTCTCATGATTCCTCGAGAAATACTGGATAAAATCGATGAAAATCGCACTCGTTACGTGGAAGAACTCCTGGGGTTTCTGCGGATTCCAAGCATCAGCACCTATTCGCATCATGCCGCCGATGTGAGGAGAGCCGCGGACTGGGTGCTTCACCATTTGAAGCGCATCGGTTTTCAGGCCAAGATCTGCCGGACCGAACGGCACCCTGTCGTTTTGGCTCACTCACTCGTCCATCCCGATGCACCTACTCTGCTTATTTACGGTCATTATGATGTCCAGCCTCCGGAACCTCTTGAGGAGTGGATATCTCCTCCCTTCTCGCCTTCCATACGAGACGGCTGTGTTTATGCACGGGGGGCCAGTGACGACAAAGGCCAGCTGTTTACCTATCTGAAAGCCATGGAAGCCGTGCTTGCCGTCGCGGGCAACCTGCCCATCAATGTGAAACTGCTGGTGGAGGGAGAAGAAGAGATTGGAAGTCCGAGTCTTGGCAGGTTTCTGGTGGAACATCGAGACGAACTGCAGTGCGATGCGATAGCCATATCCGACAGTTCCCAATTCGGCCAGGGAATCCCGGCCATCACATACGCTCTGCGCGGCCTGTGCTACCTCCAGGTTGACTTGCAGGGACCTCGTTTCGACCTGCACTCCGGTTCCTTCGGCGGTCTCGTCGCCAATCCCGTCCAAGTCCTGGCCGAAATCCTGGCCGGTCTGAAAACCCTCGACGGCCGGGTCGCCATTCCCGGCTTTTACGACGACGTCGTGGACCTCGATCAGCAGGAAAGAGAGATGATGGATGCTTTGAAACTCGATGAAGATGCGCTCAAGGAGTACCTGGGCGTCGACGAACTCACCGGGGAACCCGGCTATTCGCCCTTCGAGCGCAAAACGGCCCGACCGACCCTCGATGTGAACGGCATTTGGGGTGGCTTCTCCGGGGAGGGAGCCAAGACCATCATCCCGGCAAGGGCCGGCGCAAAGGTAAGCATGCGCCTGGTGCCGAACCAGAAGCCCGAGAAGATCAATCGCCTGTTCTCCGATTTCGTGCATTCGATGACACCTCGTGGAATCAAGCTGGAAATCACCGAACTTCACGGTGCGACTCCAGTGCTGATACAAAGAGACCACGCCGTTATGAAAGCCGCATCGCGGGCCATCGAGATCGGATTTGGGAGAACTCCCGTCCACGTACGGGAGGGTATTTCCATTCCCGTGGTGAACCTGTTCGAGGAACTGCTGGAACCGGAAAGCATTCTTATGCTGGGATGGGGCAGTCCGGATGACGGAACCCATTCGCCCAACGAACGTTTCCATCTTGATGATTTTCACCGCGGCATCCGCGCTGTTGCAGCCTTATTGTACGAGATGAAAGGGGCGTGAGAAAATGACGGGGGCCTTCCAGAGAATAGAAGGAGGACGCCGGCGAAGCCGGCGTCCTCCTTTCGTTCTTCTGCCTGATTACCCGAGATAGAAACCGGTAGGATCGATGTTTCTGAGAATGACGAGTTCGTCTTCGGTGGGCGGCACGGTTTCCTTCACATCGGGAGCCACCTTGAGATCAAACGAACAGTTGGCCTTGACCTTCTCCACACTCTGCCCGGGGAAATACTCGACGAGCATCATTTCCTTGTTTTCGTCGAACCTGTATACGCCCATGGTGCTGACGACACATGAGGGTCCGCCGCCGATCATGCCCAGCTTCTCGCGGCTGCCCGGTCCATCGAGATATCCAGGCGTGGTGAGATAGTCCACTTTCTCGACGAACTTCTTGGGATCTTGAGGCATAATGGCCAGAACGCGTTTGCCCGAGGTCGCCATGTCATTGGCGCCGCCGCTTCCCGCAAAGTAAGTGAAGGAATCGGGCTTGCTCCAGTCGCCTACACCGGTCGAATTGATATTGCCGTACTTGTCGATCTGGGCGCCACCGATGAAGGCAACATCAACTTCACCGCGCTGAAGAGCGGCCATGGTGGCGAGCATTCCGAATGTGGCGTCCCCGTTGGCAAAGAGGGCGGGGTCATCCACCGTAATGGCGAGCCCGGGAGGTGCGGTCGCGCGGATGGAACCGCCTTCGGTAAAAAGAATCATATTCGGTGCATGGGTGACCATGGCAAAGCCCACGACGACCAGCGGCAGACCCACCCCTGCAAAAACCACTTCTCCATCAGCAATTTCCTTAGCACAACGGACTACCATAAGTTCGGTCAGCTTGTAATTTGCAGACATCATAACCTCCTTTGAACGTGTATATCGAATAAGCCCTAAGCCTTGATGTGTTCATCGGTATACTGCGGCACACCCTTCCAGACTCCGGGGTCGTGATAGCCGTAGTCAATGTCCATCTTCGGCTTGAAGCCGAGTACAGGCTTGAGCCGGTCGAGGCCTTCCTGACCGAATTTCTGGATGTATTTGTTGATATATGCGGCGTGGTCCTCGCAGCCGTAGATCCATTCGTTCATGAAGTGGGGGAGCAGGTCCTTGTTTCTCTCGTACTTGCCCTGATACTGGCAGAAACGGATATCGAGGCCATAGTAACCCCGGCATGCCGAGGGATGCGCTCCCCACGGGCAGTGCACAACGGCCAGGGTCTTGAAATAAGGCACCAGGGTCCGGTCGGGGTCGCTTCTGACCAGTTCAGGTTCGACGACCTCTTCCGCGGTCACGATAACGCCGCGTTTTGTGCCCATGGTACCGAATTCGTCGGTCACTCCGCGGGTACCCCAGGTTACCACGTTCCCCAGCGTATCGACCCTCTGAGCATGAATAATTGCCACGTCGGCGCGCCATGCCCGCACCACGGTGATCTTGGCACCGGTGAACGGATCATCGATAACCTTTGCATCGTGTTGATTGTATTTGAGTATATCAGTGCCTATATTTCCCCGGACAGGGATAAAAGGAATGCCAAGAAATCCTGCAATCAATGCACTGGTGGCACCGAAGTTGGAAAGATCGAATCTTTGGAGTTCACCGGATTGAAAAGCGCGACGGATGGCGTATGGAGCTTTTACATACCAGTTCATGGCCCAGGCCAGATGCATTTCACTGACGCATCCTGCGGCCACCAGCAAGTCCAGGCCACCGACGTCGGTGGAGGCATTGATAATGTGCAGATTCTTCTTTTTCTGTCTGATGATCTCGTGGGTTAGAGCCATGGGAACATGGATCTGGAAGCCACCGTAGTAAACAGTATCCCCATCGTTGATGAATTTCGATACTGCCTCTTTGAGCGTCATCCTCTTGTCGCTAACTGCCATTTTACCCTCCTGTCTAGTTGATAATGAAAAACACCGATGCCGGAAATCCAGGTTGAAGCGTTCACCTCCTTGCTAGGGTTCCACAAAACCCCTCTCGATAAGGTTATCGTAACAGTCACGGCAGAGATAATAGACGTGAACATTCCCACAGCCTGTGCCATATAATTGAAGAAGGAACGTGCACTCCGAGCAACTCTGCAGCATGCAGCGATCCTCGCAGAACGAGAAGTCATCCTCGGACCGGCCACACTGATCACAGTGTCGGGATGACGTGTTCATGGTTTCTCCTTTCTCGTGCCTGCGCCCGCGCAGCACAATGTGCCCGGATGCCCGCCTCGCTCCCCGCATGGAGACACTCCCCCGCGGATCGAACGGGAACGCAATGAAGCACGACGTGCCGGAACCGGCAGGAGCAGTTGGAATCCGGGGTAATGATAGGCGGTAGTTACAGGGTTCGAACAGGATTCGGTCGAGCAGGAATCGAGCAGGAATAGTCCAGTGAGCGAGTCAGCCGATGGAGCCTTGCAACAAGGAGCGCTCGGAATGCGAAAAGCATCAAATCTCTTGCCTATCCGAGTTACTTTTCATGGTTTTTATGATTCCCCGCATGTAATTATTCTTCGTTCTTGAGCCTGATGTCAAGCGATAAATTTCCCGGGCTGCCCAGTATTCTTCATTGTGAAAGGTGTGTATATATGATCTTACATTTTGATTTTTAAATCATGTTATCATATGATTTTGCAGACGATTGCAAGACAGAACGGTCTTCAGCTGTCCGCAGTATAGGGACGGCCATTATCCTCTCCCGCGGTTCGTCCCGTCTACTCCCTTCCCGCCCCGCATTGCCGGCGATTCGATGCAAATCCGGGGGCAAATCCGGATCTCCGGTCTGCCTGCATCGAGTCTCCTTTCCGGCACCCTCTGTCTTTCACCATTTTCAAAATAAGTTTTGTCTTGTCAAAGATTTCTTATAATAGTATCAATTCTCGACCATGATCGAGTTCGAACATCAGGTTCAATTCCCTTTTCCCCGCGACTCGTCTTTCGGTCGGTTGGCCGGGACAATCCCCTGAAAGTGAAGTGCGTCCGGCGGTTCCTCTATGTTCGGTGCCATGAATCAGGGTAGCAATGTCATTTCGGACGGTGGGTAGCATGTAGGTTCAATCGAGGCGAATTACTGTGAGAGGACAGGAGAATGAGCAGTCAGTCAAAACGCATTACTTTATCGGAAGCAGCCGAAATCATTAAGGACGGCACGATGCTCACCTTTTCGGGATTCACCATCTGGCGGCGGCCTTGTGCCCTGATTTTCGAACTTATCCGTCAGAAGCGGCGGGACCTGCACCTCGTGGAGGTCAACAGCGGGCCGCATTCGGAATTTCTCATCGGTGCCGGGTGCGTCAAGATTTGGGAATCCTGCTGGATCGGCCACGAACTCTATGGCAAGTACGGCGCCAATCTATCCCGGAAGGTTAAGAACAAGGAGATCATCTTCGAAGATTACAGCCATGCGGAAATGGGGTTCCGTTTTCTTGCCGCATCGGCGGGAATGCCCTTCATCGCGACTCAGACCTCCCTCGGTACGGACATCCATAATCCCGAGTACGACATGCTCAGACGCGCCGGGCTCAGAAACGGGAAAAACCCCAAGATTGCCAGGAAGAAATACGAAACCATGCAGGATCCATTCTACGGCGATGGTCTTCAGATCCTTCTGCCCGCGGCCAAGGTGGATGTTGCTGTTCTCTCCGTCCAGCAGGTGGGTGAAGAAGGGACCGTCAGGATTGGCGGGCAGTTTTTCACCGATCCTGAAGTGTGCAGAGCCGCCGACACGACCATCGTGGTGGCCGAGGAGATTGTCCCGGAAGAATGCCTGCGCACCGAACCGCGACTCAACACTATCCCCAGCTTCCAGGTGGACTACATCGTGGAATGCCCCTATGGCGCGCATCCCACGGGGATGTTCGGGTATTACGATGTGGACGGCGACTTCATCCGCAACTTTTACATGCAGACGCGCACTCAGGAAGGTTTTGACGAATTCGCCAGGGAGTGGATTTTCGGCATGGATCACACGGCTTACATCAACAAACTGGGAGTTGATCGACTGGTCAACCTTCAGGCCAGCAGGGCTCTGAACTTCAGCACCAGAGTGAAGAGAGGACAAAAATAATGGAACGACACGATTTTGCAAAACCCGGCGAATATACCCTGGCGGACCTGATGACCGTTGCTGCCAGTCGAGAAGTCAACGACAATGAGGTCGTTTTCGCGGGCACAGGTATGCCGATGATTGCCATTATGCTGGCCCAACGTACACACGCACCGAATCTCAAACTCATATTCGAGGCAGGTACATTCGATGGACGACCCAACGTGATACCCACATCCGTAGGAGATCCCAGGTGTGAAGGTGGCGCGTCGAGGGCTTCCGGTCTTTGTGAGGCGTTCTCCATCGCTCAGCGCGGCTATGTGGATCTGGGCTTCCTTGGCGGTGCCGAGGTCGACGAGTACGGCAATGTCAACACGACGGCCATCGGGAACTACCTGGATCCCAACCTTCGCCTGACGGGAAGCGGAGGAAACCCCGACATCAATTCCTTCGCCAGGCGCACGGTTTTTATCATGGTCCACGAGGCCCGCCGCTTCACCAGGAACGTAAGCTACATTACCAGCCCGGGCTGGCGCGTGAAGAAGTGGCCGTCGGGAGAATTCGTTCACAGAAGGGAATTGTACGGAAGTGCCTTTCGGGGCGGCCCTTCGGCAGTGATCAGCACTGCGGGAGTTTTCAGGTTCGACGAGGATACGGGCAGGATGTACCTGGACACCTATCATCCCGGGAAGACACCCGAGGAAATAAAGGGACTCTGCCAGTTCGATCTCGACATATCGAGGGTGAAAGGAGAGACGGCCCCGCCGAACTACGATGAGCTTCACATCATCCACGAAGTCCTGGACAAGGAGGAGATATTCCTTCCAAAGCCCAAGAAATCGTGAGTTTTTCTGGACTTTCAATCCGGGTCTGAGGCAAAATATTCACCTCTCGGGAGTGGTGTATCGGTGAGGCTGTTTTGCCTGGTTTGTCCGAACCCGCTGCCGGTCTTATCGGTGGCGGGTTCTCGTTGTTTTGGGTATTATTCGACGGTCGAGCAGGAGTTATGGCAGATGGCGAATCGGCGAAAGCGCATCCTTCTGGTTGTGGATGGTTCAGACCAGGCGTTCGAAGTGGTCAACTATGTCAGCAAGGCAGTAAATCTCTGGCAAACCGAAGTGGTATTGTTTCACGTGATGGACCGGGTTCCCGAGACCTTTTGGGATTGGGAGAAGGACCCCACGAGTCCTCTTGCCCTGGAGCACATGAAGAACTGGGAGACTCAAAAGGAATCCCAGATCAGGGAATTCATGGACCGCGCATGCTTGGTGCTTGCCAATGCCGGTGTTCCCGACGATGCCGTCAAGACCACTGTTGTGAAAAGGAAAGAAGGCATCGCAAGAGATATCCTCAGTGAGGCTCAGAAAGGATACGATGCCGTCGCACTTGGACGAAGGGGACTTGGCGCCGTTGATGAGTCCCTGCTGGGAAGCGTTGCGAGCAAGATCCTGTTCACCCTCACTCACATCCCGCTTTGTCTGGTTGGAGGCAAACCGAGATTGGGGCGGATTCTCATCGGGCTGGACAACTCAGCCGGCGGACTTAAGGCCGCCGATTTTACGGCAAAGATGCTCGCCGCATCCAATCCTTCCATCACGCTCGCCAATATTCTGAGGCTTCCCATCGAATATGAGCAGCTCATATCGGAAGATCATGCCCAGGAAATCCTGGAAAGTGCCGAAAATGCCATCAAGCCGGTATTCACGAAAATAAGGAAATCCCTTGTGGCGGCGGGAGTAAACCCGGACAGGATCACGGCAAAGGTGATCAAGGGAGCCGGCAGCCGAGCTTTGGCTCTTCTTGACGAGGCAAAACATGGAAGATACGGAACCATCGTGGTCGGCCGAAGGGGTGTGTCCGAAGTTCCGGAATTCCAGATGGGCCGAGTCGCCGCAAAGCTGACTCAGATTTCGCGCGAAGTGGCGCTCTGGATCGTCGCCTGATTCCCGAACGTTCCCGCCGCACAAAACATACGGACTGTAGACATCCGGCCGTGCGGCGGTCTATGCGGGCTTGACCGCGGCCGCCAGGCAGTCCATCCGTTCACCCTTTCTCATTCGCTGAATATCGATAAATCCTGCCTGCTTCAGCGACTCTTCCACTTCACTCCAGGTGTACGTGTCGCCCCCGGGAGTATTGATCAGCATGTTCAGTGCGAACATGGCCCCCAAGGGCGGCCAGGTGCGCGATTCATCCATGATGTGGTCCCGGATGAGCAAAGTTCCGCCGGGCTGCAGGGCCTTGAGGATCTTCGAATAGAGGGAAATGTTTTCTTCAGGGCTGTTCTGATGGATGATCGCGGACAGCAGGGCCAGGTCACAGCCGCCGGGAAGTTCGTCATCGTGAAAATCTCCTGCGACGAATTTCACCCGTTGCGCAAGTCCCGCCGCCTCCATCCTTTCTTTGGCCATGGGGATTACGGACGCAAGATCGAACAGTACGGCGGTCATGTTCGGATTCCTGTTCAAGAAGGCCATGGTGTACGTGCCTGAACCCGCTCCAATGTCCAGCAGGCATCGGAACCTGCCAAGATCGATGCTTTCCGCTATCTCTGCCGACAGCTTCCGACCGACAACGTGCATAGCCCCTATAAACGCCTTTCGATCCCTCTCATCCATGCCTTTCCCGGGCTGTGAAGACGGGTTCGGCCCTCGTCGGACGACATCTGTCAACCCGGTCCAGCCGTGCCATAAGCTCTTCATGTGAAGGGCCATCGGCAGCATCGTTTCAGGATGCCTGGACGAATAGAGGGCGCCGACGGACGTGACCCGGTAAACATCTTTGTCCTTCTTCAGCAGATCAAGGGTTACGAGAGCATCCAGCAGGCGCGTGAGGGCTCGCACGTGTAGCCCCAACTGCCCGGCAACCTCCTCCCCCGTCCGGGGCGATTCATCGATAAGTGTAAAAAGATCCAGTTCTGCAGCCGTCAAGACCACGCGGCTCTTCATGAAACTGTTTCCCACTGCCATGACGTCGTCAAACAATCCCATGGATCAACACTCCTTGATGATCTCCATTGTTTTTCATGCACGAGGTACTTTATACGCAATGGATCGATGGCCTCATAACGACATTGGGTATCACAACGACATCGGGTATCACAAGGCCATTCCCGCGAAGGCCGGAATTCAGCCCAAGCGCGGATCGAGCCATAGAGATGTCTTTACCCGGGATTGCCCTGCTCTATCCATCTTATCCTCCAGGCTCTCAGCCATTTCTTCGCCATTTCTTGAGACTGTTTCGCCATGCACGGTTACTTTTCCTGGATTCCCGTTCGCGGGAATGACGTTGTGATGCCGAACGACGTTGTTGCGGGAACGACGTTGTTGCGTAAACGACGTTGTTGCCAACGTGCGCCGCGAATGTGTTTCACCCTTGTGCGACAAGTGTCCGGATACGCTTCAGCCGCAAGAATCCCAATACCACGCCGGGCATTGGGTTCGCCATACCGACCTGACCGTACATGGGGATTCCCTGTCGGATTTTACGACATTCGAAAGACCCGGATGCCTGCGGGTCGTCACCCATGCCGGAGTGCAGCCGCCGTGGCTTACGATATTTTATTGAAATTGCATATAAAAATCGTATGAGTTTATCGGAGTGCCAAGATCTCTCTTGATGTTTTATCGGGAGCATGATATTTGAACCGCTGTCGATGGCTTTGATGCCCGAAAATGGTGGGTGTAGCTCAACGGTTAGAGCACTGGGTTGTGGCCCCAGAGGCTGTGGGTTCGAGTCCCATCACTCACCCTCAACAGAACACCTTAGAACACCTTCTGAAGCGGTCTGATGCCGATTCCGCATCCATCTCTGATAGTCCGAATCTTCCGGGACGAGTGAATCAGATGAAGCGTTTGTAGGTCTCCTTGAGGTATTTCTCTTCAAGCAGCGACGATATCTTTTTGATGATATTGCGGCGGATATCCAGTTCAATGGGGAGGTTGGGGTCCTGGTGAGCCTCGTTGATGCGGGTTCCCACAATAAAATAGATTATGTCGCTGTCGAGAAGAATAGACGCCAGGGATGTGGCTGCATTGGCTCGCATCAATTCGGGCTTCCGTCCGCGCTCCAGGATCTCAGCCACCTTGCTGAGAGTAAGGGTTCCCTCGGTAATCAGGTCGATTCCCTCCATTTCTGAAGGCGGCGGGACTTCGGGATCCAGATTATCGAGGTTCATATTGATCTCCCGATCCAGTTCCCTCCCGATGATGGCGGCGGTGGTGCCTCCACAGATGACCTTCCGCCCTTTGAAAGATGCGACGGTTTCTCCGAGTTCGGAATCCCTGGCTTCGGAAAACGGCGGCCCGGTTACCACCAGGAGCAATCGGGGATGCCGCAGGTAGGTTACACCGCAGGTGATGTCGTCCTTGGGTTCATAGCCGTCGATCTGCCTTGCGCGAATAACGGTTTTCATGGCCAGTTGCCGCGAAGAGATCGAATCCTGCCAT
The DNA here is from genome assembly GCA_013314815.1 of Syntrophobacteraceae bacterium. Lineage (GTDB taxonomy): Bacteria > Desulfobacterota > Syntrophobacteria > Syntrophobacterales > Syntrophobacteraceae > JABUEY01. The sequence goes on along the minus strand of JABUEY010000006.1, from coordinate 33,346 downwards.
TCGAGCCACTTCTGAACCTGCTGGATCACTTTTCTTGAACCCCAGCCCAGGGGGAAGTCGGGGCGGCCCATTCCTGCCTGGCTGACCCCGTCGGAGAAGTAGAGAATACGATCGCCTATGTGAACGTCGAATTCTGAAAAATGCACTTCTCGATCGTGCCATTTTTCGAGCTGGATCGGGGTCTTCGTGACCGCTACCGGTTCGGATCCCCTGAGGAGTATATATTCTGGGTTGCCGTGTTCGATGACCCGTGCATGGCCTGTGCTGTTGATATCGACGATAGTGAAGGTGGAATAGCTGATCTTTCTCACCTTGCAGACCGGCAGCGTATCCATGATGACCTCGGCGGTCTCGCGCACATCTGCATAGGCGGAGGTATACTTGAGAGCCATGGTGGCCGTCAGCGTGGCCAGGACGCTGGCCTTGATGCCGCTTCCCAGGCCATCGGACAGAACGGCGATTACCCGGTTCTCTTCCTTGATCTTGTGGGTCAGGAACACGTCCCCGGCCACGTATTGCCTGTGCTTGCAGAACTGATAGTGATCGATGTCCAGGAAGAAATCCCTCGTGGTCTTGATCATTCCAACTCCGGCTTGGTAATGGACTGGATTATGGAGTTCAGAATCACTTCGGATTCGGCTGCATTCTCTCCCAGCAGGTACGCAATCTGCTGTACCGTCTCCAGGTTCTTCTTGATAACGTCCTGGGCCTTATGAATCATGGCTTCCTTATGAATGGTGGGCTTGGTGATGTCCTGAAAGATTCCGCACACGACGTGGTTCTTCTCCACGGAAAATATGTCGATGTGCAGCACGGTCTTTTTGTGCCTTAAATCCCTGTTGAGTATATCCTCTCCCTTGTCGAGCACCGTCTTGAAGAGCGAATAGAACGGCGCGATCTCCTGAAGAGGAACCCCTTCGAGGCCGGGCCGGGCCTTGAAAGCCTTTTCCACGTCCGGCCCGAGAATCTTCGCAAAATTTTGATTGCATTCTATGATCTGCAATTCTTCGTCTACAAGGACGATCGCGCTCGGGCTCTTTTCCATCAGGGCATTGGTTTTCTTCTGGGCGAGTTTGCGCATGTAGGCCACGCACATTACTCTCTCCGCCTTGCCGTCGATCAGAGCCTTGGCGAATTCCCGGCAGTTGTCATACCCGCAGCCGCCGCAGTTGAATTCATCTTCCGTCGAGTATTTCCCGATGGTTTGGAGAGTCTGGCGAAGTATCTTGTCACTGTATCCCATCACGGGCACAGGATCGGCTCGTAATCCCTCCCAGGAAGGCGCAGACAATCTGCGGGGAATTTCAGACCGGGGATACCTGGCGTATTGAATGATCTGAGTCCGCTTCAGGGCCGTGGCGCTGCGCAGGCCGGCCTTGGGCCCGTTGACGCACCCCCCTTCGCATGCGAGCAACTCAAGAAAGACAGGGTGGGAAAGCTGAATCTCGTTCAAGCCTGCAATGGCTTTCTGGATGTTGCGTATACCCGAAAAAGACATGCATTCCGCCTCCATCACACTGCAACCGGCCTTGACTCCCGCCACCATACCACCGTCGATGGGATACAGAGCTCCTTCCTGGGCTGCATGGGGAACAAAGTTCTCCACCACGTCATCTCCGGTTTCGAAGGTAACGCGCTCGATCATCAGCCAGCGCCTCAGGTCCTCGAAGGTGAGGGCGATATCGAGGAGCGACGAGTTCCTATCGGCTTCCCCTTTTTTTGCTATGCATGGACTGAAGAACACAATACCGATGGATGGACCGTAGGTTTCTCGAAGCATCGCACAATGGGCCAGCACCGGCGAAACGTAGGGAGTCAGGAAGTTCGCGTAGTGAGGGTAGTACCTGGTCAGGTAATTCACCACAACGGGGCAGGCCGTCGAGATCATCACGCGGGGAGTCCTGTCCTGCAGCAGGGCAGCCACACTGCCCGAGACTCTTTCCGCACCCAGCGCGGTCTCCGATACACCATGAAATCCGAGTTTCTTCAATGCCCTGATAATCGAAGAAGCCGAAACTCCGGGGAATTCGCTGATAAAAGATGGAGCCAGCGAGACGAAAACCTTTTCCTTGTCCTTGAGCAGCTTTCGAGCCTGTTCCAGGTCGTCCCGGACATGCTTGGCACCATTTGGACAGACCTCGACGCAGTGGCCGCACAGGACGCAAAACTCGGGTATGACGGCCGCACAGGCATTTTCAACTTTTATGGCCTTGACGGGACACTCCCGGATGCACTTAAAGCAGTCCTGGCATTCCGTCCTTTCCGTGAAAATGATGGGGGCTGGACTGTTCATCTTCCCTCTCTATTCCTGCATTTTAACTTCCTGCTCAAGCAATACACTGATGGAAGCGGCATCGATGCAGTGAAAGACCTGGCCGTCCAGAGATACATTGGGACCGTCTTTGCATAGACCTTCGCACAGGTGCCCCTTCAACTTTACCTTGTCGCAGAGTCCATGCCGCTCGATAAAGTCCTTGATCACCTTGATGTTGTTCTTGTTGCCCCTGGAAAAACACGAACTTCCCATACATACGGCTACTTCCACCGGTTCCCTGCTACTGCTCATTGCTGCTCTCCACCTGGTTATCGAATAGACACCTTCGGGGAACAATTCTCCCCATGGCGCCTGCGGCGCCCGCCGGGGCCTTTCCCGATGATGCGGCCCATGGACCTGATACGCTCGTGAATAGCCTCCGGACTCGATAATGTCTGAGAATAACATGCCTTATCCGGATAGATTTCATACATCCTGCGGTATCGAAGCGGTGTGAGGTTGGGCATGATGACGTTGGCCCCCCTTTCGAGCCCCAGTTCGAACCCTTTGGATTTGTTCAACGTGGCCAGTGCGGTCGTACTGGGAATGTTCGCTTCAGGACAGTACACCCTGCTCAACGCCAGGACCTTGCAGACCATGATTTCCGAGTTCGGAACCTGCTCCGAAGCCGGAATCCCCGATATCCAGCCGGCGCTGCCCAGAGGGGTTGCCGGATGGGGCAGAAACGGTCCGACACCGATCATATCCAGGTCGAGCCTGCGGAACAGCAGGATATCTCCGGCCAGGCTTTCATAGGTCTGCCCTGGAATCCCGACCATCACCCCACTGCCGATCTCGTATCCCAGGTCCTTCAGAACGCACAGAATCGCAGGCCGGTCCGAGCGCCGCCCGGGAAGGGAAGGATGAATCCTGTCGAACAGCTGCGCATCCGAGGTTTCAAAACGCAGAAAATACCGATCTGCACCGGCCCTGCGCCAGGATCTGAGTTCACTCTCGGAGCGTTCGCCCAGGCTGAGTGTCACAGTAAGGATGGTTTCGTTCCGTATGCGCCGGACGAGAGATTCCACCCATCGAGTCGAGAGCTGCCGGTCTTCACCGCCCTGGAGCACAACGGTACCGTATCCCAGGCGCTGAGCCTCACGAACGCACTCCATTACCTCGTCGGCCGTCATCCGGTAGCGTTCCAGGGCCGTGTTGCCGGCGCGCAGGCCGCAGTAGGCGCATTGATGCACACAAGTATTGGATATTTCGACCAGGCCGCGAAGGTGGACTTCGTCTCCCACGTACTGCCTTCGAGTCGCATCGGCCTTCTTCCAGAGGATTTCGAGACGATCCGTGTTTTCTTCCTTCAACCAGGAGAGGATATCTTCGCATCCATTACGGCTGTCCACGGTCGCCTCCTGCAAAAGCGTGCGCCGAACGCCCGTTCCGGTAAACATCGAGTGCCGCCGGAAAGGGCTGAAGTGCGCGATCGAGTATCCCCAGGCTGTGCGCGATTGCAAGCCCGTAATTGGTAATGGGAACTCCCGCCTGGCGACAGTAAAGGATTCGGCTGAGCATCTCGCGGCGGTTCCACATGCACGCTCCACAGTGAATCACGAGCTTGTACAGACGGAGGTCGTCGGGGAAATCGTGGCCCTGCACATGAACGAAGTTCAGTTTACCCCCGACGTACTGCGTAAGCCAGCGGGGGATTTTCACCCGGCCGATGTCGTCGGCGATGGGATGGTGGCTGCACGCCTCGGCGACCAGAATCGCATCGTTCGGCTGCAGGCTGTCGATAGCCAGGACACCCTCCACCTGGGTCGGCAGATCGCCTTTATACCGGGAGAAAAGAATGGAAAAACTGGTCAGGGGAGTGGTTTCGGGCACATCACCCACGACTTTCAAGAAGACCTGGGAATCGGTGATCACCAGGGCCGGGGGGGATTTGAGCGATTCGAGCCCCCTGCGCAGTTCTCTTTCCTTGACCATCATGCACACGACGTCGCTGTCCAGCAGGTCCCTGATCGTCTGTACCTGAGGCAGGATCAGGCGTCCCCTGGGTGCCTCCTTGTCTATGGGAATGACGAGGAGCACCAGTTCGCCCGGACTCACGAGGTCGCCTGCTATGGCGGGATGGTCGATCAACCCTGCGGGGGTGTTTTCGAGCAGTGCACGGCGCACCAGGGGTATACCTTCCCCCGTCAGGGCGCTGACTTGAACCGTAGAGATCCTGCGATCCGCAAGGGAAAGGAGAAGCCGCGGATCAGGGGTGGAGACGTCGCACTTGTTGAAAACGACCACTGCGGGGATCTCACGCGCCCGCAGTTCATCGAGCAGCCCGTTCTCGAAATCTCCCCAGCAACCGGCCTCCGTGACGAGGACTCCCAAATCTGTGCGATCGATCACCTGGCGGGTCTTTTGCACTCGGAGCTCGCCAAGGGCCCCCTCGTCGTCGATGCCGGCCGTATCGATAAAGAGCACCGGGCCCAGCGGAAGCAGTTCCATGGGCTTTTCCACCGGGTCTGTCGTTGTCCCTGCAATGTCGGAAACGATGGCCACCTGCTGACGCGTGATGGAATTGAGCAGACTCGATTTTCCGACGTTGCGCCGTCCGAAGAACCCGATATGAACCCGCATGCTCCGAGGTGTTTTCTGCATCATCGTTCCTGCAATTTCTTATGGGACGTTCCCAGCCTGCACACGGCTTCGGGGCTGATCAGCTCATCGAACTGATCGGCGGTGAGCAGGCTGCGACTCACCACCACGTCGCGGACAGTCTTTTTCTCGCTTCGGGCCGCTCTGATAACATCGCACATGCCGTCGTAGCCCAGGACCGGAAGCAAAGCCGTAGCCGAAGCCGTCGAACTGTTCACATGCCTCCTGCATCGCTCCTCGTCGGCCTCGATCCCCGCCACACAGAGGCGACCGAGCATGTCGCAGGCACTTGTCAAAAGATCGATGCTTTCAAGCAGGCACATGGCCACAAGGGGCAGAAAGGGGTTCAGTTCCAGGCTGCCCGAGGAGCATGCCAGGGTAAGTGCCGCATCATGACCGAACACGAGCATGGCCACCTGGCTGGCGGCCTCGGGGATGACCGGATTTACCTTGCCGGGCATGACGGATGAACCCGACTGGCGCGGAGGCAGGATGATCTCGGCGGGGCCGCCCTCCGGGCCACAGGACAGAAAGCGCAGGTCGCCGCAAACTTTCAACAGGGTGGACGCACATGCCTTCAGAATACCCGACACCTCGACGTAGACATCTGTATTCTGGGTAGCATCGACCAGGTTTTCAGCGCGGGCGAATCCGATTCCGGTGTTGGCTCGCAGCGTGTCGGTGACGCGGAATATGAAGTCTCGATGGGCCGTGAGCCCGGTCCCGATCGCCGTGCCTCCAAGATTGACAACCCGAAGCCTCTCCTCGCACTTGTAGATACGCCAGCGGTCACGGCTGAAGGCTTCGGCATAGGCCCCCATCTCGCGGCCCAGAGTCGTCAGGACGGCATCCTGCAACTGGGTTCTTCCCACCTTGACCACATGGGCCAGGCGCCTCTCGAGATCCTGGAACCGTTCCTGGAGAAAAACGACGGCTGCTTCGAGTGTTCTCAGCCCGCGTATTGCAGCGAGCTTAAGCGCAGTGGGGTACGTGTCGTTTGTGGATTGGTGAAGGTTGATATCCTCAAGAGGAGAGACGACGGCATAACTGCCATGTCTTTCTCCCAGGAATTCCAGGGCTCGATTGGCGAGCACCTCGTTGACGTTCATGTTGGTGCTGGTGCCGGCTCCCCCCTGCAGCGCGTCCACCACGATATGGCCCGTCAGAAGGCCCGCCGCCATTTCAAGGCAGGCACGTTCGACGGCATCCGCCTTTTCAGGCCTGTCTTTCCAGGCTCCCAGAGCACGGTTGGTCTGTGCACATGCAAGCTTCACATCCCCGTATGCACATGCGAGGGCCGGGTGAACCGGCCGCCGAGCCAGGGGGAAATTGTCCAGCGCACGGGCAGTGTGGATTCCGTAAAGAGCCTCTTCCGGAATCGACAATTCCCCGATCAGGTCTCTTTCGGTTCGAAGTCGGCCTGCCATATGCATTATCCAGTTCGGCAATCAGATGTAGACGTCACGATGCCCGGCACGCACTCGTTTCAACATTCCCGAGGCCACTTTCCGCTGTCGGTCGTCCATGCGGTCCAGATGAACCCGGATCAATTCCTCGCCCGCCTGCGCGGTTTCCGGGGAAGCGTAGTCGAGCAGGTATTCGAGAAACGTTGACAGGGCGTTCGGATCACAGCGATACTTGATATCGCCGGGACGAGCCAGTTCCATGAAATCGTTGCCGGTGCGTCCGAGGCGGTAGCAGGCCGTGCAGAAAGACGGTATGTACCCCATCTGCGCCAGGTCTCGGATCACTTCGTCCAGAGGGCGATGATCGCCAAGCTGGAACTGCGCATCCTGTTCATCGATGCCTTCGGAATACCCGCCGGGGTTTGTCCGGCTTCCTGCCGAGATCTGCGATATACCCAAAGCGAAAGTAGCCCTGCGGATGCGAGGTGTTTCACGCGTCGACATGATCATGCCCGTATACGGAACGGCCATACGCAATATGGCCACAATCTTCATGAAATCGCCGTCGCTGACGGGGTGGGGAGGGCTTGCGGCCACCCGGGAACCCGCAGCCGGTTCCAGCCTGGGCACACTGATCGTATGCGGGCCGACTCCGAACTTCCTCTCGAGGTGCCCCACATGCTGCAACAGGGCCAGGATCTCGAAACGCCAGTCATACAATCCGAACAGGACTCCGACACCCACATCGTCGATACCCGCCTGCATGGCCCGGTCAAAGGCAGTGATACGCAGGTCGAAGTTCCTTTTCCTGCCGCCCGGATGCATGTACGCGTATGTCTGCCGGTGATAGGTTTCCTGGAACAACTGGTATGTGCCGATGCCTGAAGCTTTCAACTGCTTGAATTCGTCAAGGGAAAGCGGGGCGATGTTTACGTTTACTCTTCGGATTTCCCCCTTTCCACTTCGAGTTGCATATACAGTTTCGATGGATCTCAGGATGTAGGAGAAACCTTCACCCGGATAACCTTCACCCGACACCAGGAGCACACGTTTGTGGCCCTGATCGATGATGAACTGCACCTCGCGGGCGATTTCCTCCTGGCTCAGCGCACGCCGGTGTATATCCCTGTTGCCGGCCCGGAAAGCACAATAAAGACACTCATTTTCGCACAGGTTGGAAATGTACAGGGGAGCAAACAGAACGATCCTTGGTCCGTATATAGATTCCTTTACGCATCGAGCAGCCGAGAAAAGCTCCTCGAGAAGATCCGTGTCAGTGACGGACATGAGCACCGACACATCATCCATATCGAGTCCTTTGAGCTCACGCGCTTTCGCCAGAACCTCCCGCAGAAGAACGGGATCATTTTCCCGCTTCAGGCCATCGAGTGTGCGGGCAATCGCCGGCTCGTCAATCAGCACAGTGTGTGTCAAGGAATCATTCATTGTCTCAACCTGGGTCTCCAAAAAGGAACCAGCGATCCATACCCGTTAACGCAGGGGCCATGAAGAAGCCGGCCCACATCTATTCTCCAAAATCTTTTTTTGTTTTTACTTCCTTTGCGCAATTCTTTCAAGGTATTCGCCCAAAAAGAGTAAATGTTCCCCATGCGGCAGCCTTCTCTCTTTCCGCTGGTCTTCACAACGGTTCGATCCCGCGTGTACGTTGGACTGTCCTGCTGCTCGCGCACAAACTGTCGAAAGCGTACCGGGAAACCTGACTCGAAGAAATGCAGACGGGCTTTGCCCACCACAGGGCAGCGCAGAACATCTCTAAATGCTTGACATCTATTTTCTGTAAATCTAGTATGTCCCGGACTGGTTGCAGGTCGAGCTCCAGCCGTGTTCGCGGCAAAAGATCGGCTAAGTGCTTAATAACTCAGTAAATAGTAAGGTGACTATGGTCAAGAAATATTCTTTTTTATCCCCGCCGGATGCTGCTGCTGAAGCTTTTATCGGGGATAGGCAAAAGGGTCTTTCGGCCTCGAAGATCCGTGGTTGACGTCGCTTGATTTTGCGGCCTGTGGTCCGATCGTAATGGATTGAACGGACACGGGCCGTTTGCATTTAACAGGGGTGGGATCCCGTGACCAACCCGGATTCGCCTCATGATCAACATGGCTTCAGCCTGTGCGACCTTTGAAAACTACGAGGGATCACCGTTGATCGATTTTTAACAGAGTGACACTCCGAGAGTGAGAGTCCGTAAAGTTTTCGTTCATTTGCAGGATGAGCGGAAAACCACAGCAGGAGAAACAGAGATGTTAAAAATTGTCAAGATGATGAGCCTGTATTTCCTTGCCGCGACTTTGTGCGAGCAAGCATCTCTAGGCGTCCCGCCTCACTTGCTCAAGAGCAACTCCTCCCTTCACCATGTCACCGTTTCAGCCTACGCAAACCATTCCAAATGCACCGGACCCAACGGCGGTGTGATGGCCTCCGGACAACGAATAACGCCCGAGCATCACGGCAAAGTCATAGCCCTCAGCCGGGATCTGGCCAGTGACTATGAACTTGGCGACCAGTTCAGTCTGTGGGTGAAAGGGCGCCTTCACGTGGTCTCTTTCCAGGACAGGATGCCCAGGAAACACCGGATGAAGGTGGATCTCCTTCTGCCCTCCATTCAATCCTGCAGGCAGTTCGGGAGGAACCCCGGCATCCTGATACCGCTGGACAGGACATGATCGGTTCGATTCCGCGTCTTTGTAACTAGAAGAAATCTGTGTGACAACTGTCCGGGTACGCGATCATGAGAAGAACCTTGTCTTACCTGGGCCCCGCCTTGCGAAGGCGGATGGAATCGGGGGTCACTTCCACCAGTTCATCTTCGTTGACGAATTCCATGGCCTGTTCGAGAGTAAACCGGCGAGGTGGTATGATTCGCAGGGCTTCATCGGAGCCGGAAGCCCGGATGTTGGTCAGCTTCTTCTCCTTGGTGATGTTGACCCGGAGATCATCCGAACGGGAGTTCTCACCCACAATCATACCTTCATAGACCGGGTCTCCGGGATTGACGAATATGGTGCCTCGGGGCTGCAGATGATGTATCGCGTAGGCAACGGCTCTTCCACTTCGGTCGGAAACGAGGACTCCATTCGGGCGGCCCGCGATGTCTCCAGCCAAAGGAGTATGACCGATCAGCAGGGTATTGATGATCCCGGTTCCGCGGGTATCTGTCAGAAACTGGCCTCGAAATCCGATCAGGCCCCTCGATGGGATTTCGAACTCGAGGCGCACTCTTCCGAAGCCGTTGTTGATCATCCGGATCATCCTGCCACGCCGCGAATTCAACATTTCAGTCACTATGCCGATGAACTTTTCAGGCACATCGATAACGACAAGTTCCAGTGGCTCCACCAGCTGCCCGTCCACATTCCGGGTAATGATTCTGGGTTTGCCGAGGGACAGCTCGAAGCCCTCCCGGCGCATGGTTTCCACGAGCACCGCCAGCTGGAGTTCGCCTCGAGCGCTCACTTGGAATGAATCCCGGTTTTCCGCCTGCTCGACCCGGATGCTCACGTTATACAGGAGTTCCTTGTCGAGGCGTTCCTTGATGTGGCGGGATGTCAGCTGGGTGCCCTCCTTGCCGGCGAGAGGAGAGGTGTTGACAGAAAAGACCATGGAGATGGTCGGTTCCTCCACGGTAATGACGGGCAGAGGTCTCGGGTCGGAGGGGTCGCCCAGGGTGTCTCCTATGAATATGTCCTCGAGCCCTGCAACAGCAGCAATGTCTCCTGCGCGGACCTCGTCTCTTTCCACGCGGTTGAGCCCCTCGTAGGAGTAGACAACGGAAAGCGTTCCCCTGGTCACTGTTCCGGTCCCCTTGAGAAGGGCAACCTCCCTGCCCCTGTGCAAAGAACCGTTGACCACCTTGCCCACTCCGATTCTCCCGACATAGTCGCTGTGATGAAGAGTGATCACCAGAAACTGGAGCGGTGCTTCGGGATCACAGGTTGGAGGAGGGATAAATTCGAGTATGGCCTCGAAGAGCGGGACAAGATCGCGGCCCTGGGCATCGGGATCGGCAAGGGCTATCCCCGCCTTGGCATTGGTGTAAAGAACAGGAAAATCCAGCTGATCTTCGGTGGCGTCCAGATCGATGAACAGATCGTAGATCTCGTCCAGCACTTCATGAATACGCCTGTCGGGACGATCGATCTTGTTGATCACGACAATGGGAGGAAGCCCCCGGGCCAGGGCTTTCCCAAGCACGAAGCGTGTCTGAGGAAGCGGGCCTTCCGTCGCATCAACGAGGAGCATCACGCCGTCGACCATGTTGAGTGTCCGTTCCACTTCACCACCGAAGTCGGCATGGCCTGGAGTATCCACGATGTTGATCTTTGTATTCTTGTACACGATGGCGGTGTTTTTTGCCATGATGGTGATGCCCTTCTCGCGCTCGAGGTCAAGGCTGTCCATGACTCGTTCCGCCACCTGTTCGTTTTCCCGGAAGACGCCGCTCTGCCAGAGCATGGCATCTACCAGGGTCGTCTTGCCGTGGTCCACGTGCGCTATTATGGCCAGGTTACGAAGGTCTTGAGGTTGCTGCATATTTATCCTTTTGGTTTACATTCTCCATTGCCGAGCCGACCATCTCATCAACGCAAAGCTTGTAATGTTCGCTTATTGCATCAGAAATAGTCAAGGACCGGGTCGAAAAAAGAAGGTGGCCCCCCACCTTCCCCGGCTGTTGGACCTGCCTTATAATGAGACGGTGATGTCCCCCCATATCCGGTGAACATCGGATGATCGAGTGGCGGCGTGGAGCCTGGAATCGGAAGCTGTTTGGGGAGGTTCGATACGGATCGGGCATGAAATCTTTTATCTTGAAAAGCGACTGGCCTCCCATGGGCGATCAGCCGCAAGCCATCGAAAAACTCAGCGACTCGGTGCTTCGTGGCGTGCACGAGCAGACACTTCTCGGTGTAACGGGATCCGGCAAGACGTTTACCATGGCCCATGTCATTGCAAGGGTGCAAAAGCCCGCTCTTGTCATGGCGCCCAACAAAACGCTTGCCGCACAGTTGTACGGTGAATTCAAAGCGTTCTTCCCCGAGAATGCCGTCGAATACTTTGTATCCTACTATGACTATTATCAGCCGGAGGCCTACCTTCCTCAAACGGACACCTACATCGCCAAGGATTCATCCATCAACGAAACCATTGACAAGATGCGGCATTCCGCTACGCGGTCTCTTCTGGACCGAAGGGATGTCGTCATTGTCGCGAGCGTTTCGTGCATCTACGGACTCGGCTCCCCGGATTCCTACCGCCACATGCTGCTCCGGCTGAAAACGAACATGGAGATATCGAGGGAGGATGTACTCCGAAAGCTGGTGGAGATACAGTACAAGCGTAACGACGATGATTTTCACCGGGGAGTCTTTCGTGTTCGGGGGGACGTGGTGGAAGTATTTCCGGCTTACGAGGAAGACCGCGCCATACGGATCGAGTTTTTCGGAGACGAAATCGACGTGCTGCGCGAGGTGGATCCTCTCACGGGCAGAACTTTGCGCCATCTTGATGGGGTGGACATCTACCCGGGCACCCACTATGTCACCAACCGGGATAATCTCGAAAGAGCGCTTCAATCGATCCGCACCGAACTGTCCCAGACCCTGGAAATACTGCACCGGGAAGGAAAACTGGTTGAGGCTCAGCGCCTGGAAGAGCGTACGCGCCTGGATCTCGAAATGCTTGCCGAACTGGGCTTCTGCAATGGGATCGAAAACTACTCAAGGCACCTGGACGGAAGGTCTCCAGGAGAACCTCCGTTCACCCTGCTGGACTATTTTCCGGACGACTGGCTCCTGTTCATAGACGAGAGCCACATCACCGTACCCCAGGTTCGTGGAATGTACAGGGGAGACAGGTCGAGGAAGGAGACCCTGGTGCGGTACGGCTTCAGGCTGCCGTCGGCCCTGGACAACCGGCCCCTGTCATTCGAGGAATTCGACGGAAAGGTCCGTCAACTCATCTATGTTTCGGCCACTCCAGGCCCCCACGAACTGGCCCGGACTCCCGCACACGTGGTGGAACAGATCATCAGGCCCACCGGCCTCGTGGATCCCAGGATAGAGGTTCGCCCCGCGGACCTGCAGGTGGATGACCTGATAGGGGAAATCCGCACGCAGACCGCGGCGGGCCACAGGGTGCTCGTCACTACCCTCACCAAACGCATGGCAGAGGATCTCACCGATTACCTCGCCGACCTGAACATCAGGGTGCGCTACATGCACTCGGACATCAACACGATTGAAAGGATAGAACTCGTTCGAGATCTGCGGCTCGGAGAATACGATGTCCTCGTGGGCATCAATCTGCTCCGCGAGGGACTCGACATCCCGGAGGTTTCGCTGGTCGCGGTGCTCGATGCAGACAACGAAGGTTTTCTCCGTTCTGAACGTTCACTGATCCAGACATCCGGTCGAGCGGCACGCAACGTCGACGGCTGCGTGATCCTTTATGCCAATCAAGTGACGGAATCCATGAGAAGAGCCATCGAGGAAACGGAGCGACGGCGCAGGATTCAGCTCGACCACAATGAAAGGCACCACATCGAGCCTCGGAGCATTCGTAAGGACATCACGGACATCCTGGCTGAATACAGGGGAGAGACCATGACATTTGACGAGGATTCCTTCTTCGAACCGCAGGAGGTCTTGGAAGCGTCTACTGATGAAGCAGCCGTGGATGAACGGATCAGGGCCCTTGAAAAGGAGATGAAGGAAGCCGCTTCGGAACTCGAGTTCGAAAGGGCGGCATCTCTCAGGGATCGGATCAAGCTGCTGCGCCGGCGGCAGCTTCTGATCCAGTCCTGATCCGCACAGCTTCATCGACGCGGTGGATCAGCACAGCAGCGGGCCGAAGTGTTCATCGTATCTTCGGCAGAAGGTATCCCAGTCTAGAACGTGCTCCTGGGTTCCGTAATGTTCAACGGCATAAGTGGCGGCCGTGGCACCCATCTGGCAACAGATGTCCCACGGCAGTTTCAGGCTCCACCCCTTCAGCAGACCCGCCCTGAAGGCATCCCCTGCCCCTGTCGGATCGAGAACATTCCCGGCCGGAACTGCCGGAATCAGCACCTTGTCGCGATGCATGTCCAGGATGGCCCCTTCGGGCCCTCGAGTGGTGATCACCACCTGGACGTTCCTGTACAAATCATCCATGGACCACTTGGTGATCTGGAGAAAGAGGGAAAGTTCATAGTCGTTGGAGATGAAACAGAGAGCACCGGCAACAGCTTTCCTGAGTTCGTCCTTCTGCCAGATATTGAGGCTTTGGCCCGGATCGAAAAAGAAATCAACTGACGCCTCCCTCGCTGCCGCGGCAAATCCGGCCATATCGTTCTTGTTTCCCGGACCGATGAAAACCACGCCATCCCCGGCACTCGAGTTCAGAGAAGGCAGATCCGCCTCGTGAGCCATGGCTCCCGGATTGAAGGCCGTGATCTGGTTGTCGTCCAGATCCGTGGTGATGTATGCGCCGGCGGTGAGTACACCGGGGATCCGCCTGATCCATTGAGTAGGCAGCAGGTGATCCAGAAGCCTCTTTTCATAGCGGTCAAAATCCTCACCCGATGTGGCCACAATGTACGGCCTCTCTCCTAGGCACGCCAGCGTATAGGCTATGTTTCCCGCTGTGCCTCCGAACTTTTCCACCAGGCCGTTGATGTTGAAGCAGACGTTCAACACATGGATCTTGTCAGGCAGGATGTGATCGGCGAAATGCCCCGGGAAATCCATGATTCTGTCGTATGCCAGGGAACCCGAGATGAAAATATCCATCAGTACTTCTCCCTTAGTGTTTCAGTATTCCACAGGTTCTTACGATTAAATCTCTATGCGGTATTGCACAGAAACCGGCAAAGCCAACAAAGGATGGAGAAGATGAATACGTCAGGCATCCAAAAACCCATGCCCATTCTGGTCGTCTGCTTCCTGGCATGTGCCTTCTGGTCTGTCTCCACAGCATCTGCGGGAGCCCTGCGCATCACGATGCGGGATGGAACATCCGTGGAGGTCCCCTACTACTGGGAACTGCATGGCGAAATCAAATTCGATGTACCGGGCGGAGTGGCCGGCGTCCCCAGGGATCAAATCTCCTCGATCCAGGAGGTCCTGGAATCCCGCGAATTCGACCCTGATACATTATTTCGCGCTCCATTGGAAGAGTCAAACCAGGATCCATTCACAATTCTGCGGGAAGCGATCGAGGCAAAGATCTCGCTGCCGGGTAACCAACGGATCGATCCGCGGCAGGACCACCCTTTAATCAGAAAGTCCACGGAGAGAAAAGAGAAACCCTCTCGACAGGGCACCCTGGTGCGCGGCGAGCAATTCGTCATCGAGAAGAACCTGCCCGCGGTGTGTGTAGAACGAGAGGGTACCCAAGTCATCATGCAAAACCTGCTCAGCAGCAGGGTCGACTTGAAAAATCGGAGCTTTATACTCAGACTGTTTGATGCCGAAGGGAATGTCCTTCAGCAAAAGACCTGCGAACTGCATGAACTCGATGTGGACCAGGCAGCCCTGAAGAAGCTCAACATCCGCGGCAGCCTCTATATCGTCAAGGCGGAGGTAAAGCCGGATCCCAGAATCAAGCGGTATGAGATCACTGCGGAGTCGCCCGGTCTCGATTAATTTTCGGCTTCCGATTTCAACGTTGCGACGGTGGCTCCCCACCCGCCCGAAGCTTCACCGGCCTGCCTGACGGTCAACACCAGCGGGTGCTTTGCCAGGAGACTTAGAACCGTACGGCGGAGCACCCCCGTCCCTTTCCCGTGTATGATCCGGACTTCCGACAATCCCTTTTCGACAGCGGCTTCCAGGTAGTCGTCGAGCAGATCCTTGACTTCGGAAGGCCTGAAGGTATGAAGATCGAGGGAGTCCTCGACGGGAACGACAACCGGTTCTTCATCTTCCCGAGGGATCGAGGATTCCCCGGGATAGCCTTTTGAATCTTTTTCCAACATCTACTCCTTACTTCCGGCATCCATGTTTCGTCAACTGCTTCGATATGAATTCGGCACAGACTTCTGCGCCGTCGGTGCGGACCACGGTCCGGCTTTGGACTTGGCAGCCGATGCGACGAATGGATGGCTCCCATCTTCCGGCATACAGGTCTTCAGAGGGCAGGTATGTGACCGCAAGTGACCGGGACATCTCTCGAACCAGGATTTCGTATTCCGGAAAGACTCCCCGGTCCGTGTATATCATCGGAATTCCGTGAGCCAGGCAGTCCGAAACGATGCCATAGCCGGGCTTGGTCAGTACCGCATCCATGGAGGCGACAATGTCGACATAGGCCAGATCCCATTTGTCGAGACAGCGTGCATTGGAAAAACGGAGGCTCAACGGTCGGCGGAAATAGAACAGGACATCCTCGATCCTTTCGATGAGCTTCTGGGCCTCCCGGCTGAGATCCAGCGTGGTGAAGGAAACCAGAATTGCCTTGCGGTCCGCGGGGATTCCGAGGATTCTTCGAACATCGCCGGGATCCCGAGTCGAGTGCCGGGCAATGAGAGGGACATGTTCGATATTCGGACACACTGAGCAGTCCCCATGCATCGGCAGTTGCAGAAAAAGCGTGCACAGCCGGTAGCATTCCCTGATCCACGATATGATCGTCTGCCAGCGGAGCTCCTTCGCGATATAGGCCGTGTAGATCCAATCCCATGTAAAATTCCCGATTCCGGTTGCGGGAATGCCGCATTCAGCCGCAGCAGGGAAAGGAATGAAGGGGATATCGCAAACGACCGCCTCGACCCCGTTTTCCTTCAAAAAGCGGATTTCCTCCTCGATGAGGGCAGACTTCTTTGAGTACAGGCGTTCAAGAGAAGAAAGAGTGGCGTCGAGGTCGAAACGGATGCTGTCCAGTTGAACCAGGCCGACATCCAGGCGTCTTCTCCTCATCGGCAGCCGCCTGCCGACATTTTCCTCCACCAGAAATTCCGGAATATCGGAAACCGGTATCACTCGATAGTCGGGCTCAATCGCCAGGAACCGATGAATGACCTCGAGGGAACGCACGGCATGTCCGAACCCGTGAGGAGTAATATAATAGGCAACAGCGGGCTTGTTCCTGCTCATGAGACTTCCTGCGCGACTCCGGGACATCGGTTGCTATGGTGACAGCATTTGTGGCGATGGCTTATGCCACGCCCGGGGGAGCCTCCCGGAACGGATCCTCCCGGTGGAACGATTCCGGCCTGCACCGCCTCGTTTATTGAAGCAAACTAACCCGCCAACATCCTGTGGTCAAGGCATGAGAAATGTTGTAAATGTTTCTGAATTTGCAATGCACGCGCCCCTTGCCGGGGGCTTTCGTGGGCATCGAGGAGATTGGAGAATGACGTCTGTCAAAGTGACGTTTCAGCCGGAGGGCACCACAACAGATGCCCGGCCGGGTGAGCGTCTCATCGATGTGGCTTCTTACGCGGAGATCGATATCAACAACCTGTGCGGAGGCCAGGGTGTCTGCGGAAAATGCCGTGTCAAGCTTCTCGGGGGAAGGGTCAGGTCTTCGGGCCGGGCCATCGCTCTCCTGGACAAGCGAGAACTCGAACAGGGATATACACTGGCATGCCAGGCAGAACTGCTTGCAGAAGACGTGATCGTCTGGATACCTCCCGAGTCCCGAAAAGAGGGGCAGCAGATTCTTGTGATGGATCATGTCGACGAGATCGTCCAATATGACGAATTTCCGACTCCCCTCGAGGCCGGCCCGGACTTGCCCGAAA
The DNA here is from genome assembly GCA_013314815.1 of Syntrophobacteraceae bacterium. Taxonomy (GTDB): domain Bacteria; phylum Desulfobacterota; class Syntrophobacteria; order Syntrophobacterales; family Syntrophobacteraceae; genus JABUEY01. The sequence goes on along the minus strand of JABUEY010000006.1, from coordinate 16,284 downwards.
TTGCGTCACTTCGCCCGCTTTCCAGGAAATTCCATCTCCAGCTTCCCAAACCGACACTGTCGGACAACCTTTCGGATTTGGACCGCATCAGCAGGGAACTGCGTAGATACTTTCCACATCCCCCTCCTCAAATCCACTTCGCATGCCTTCAAGGGCTTTCGAGGGTGGTTCGCCAAAGCAACTGGGAAGTCACGGTTACCGTACATTCCAGCGACCAGGATTGCCCTCAACTTCGAATCGTGGAACAGGGAGACAGGAGCCGCTTCAATTACGGCGTCGCGGTCGATGTCGGCACCACGACCATCGTCGCTCAGCTCATCAACCTGTGCGAAGGGACGGTGGCGGGAGTCGAGGCAAGTCATAACAGGCAGGCTCGCTACGGAGAAGATGTCGTTTCACGGATGATCTTCGCATGCGGCCACGGAGGTCTCATTCCCCTGCATGACGCTGTCATATCCACCATCAATTCCCTGGTGGACGAACTGGCCGAAGCCGCCGGCATTTCCACGGAAGACATCACCTGTTACGTTGCCGCCGGTAATACCGTGATGACTCATCTCCTCCTCAACCTGGAACCATGCCATATCCGGGTTGAACCCTACATCCCCGCTGCAAACAGGTTCCCTCCTATTCAAACGGCCGATATAGGCCTGACGGGGCATCCGAATGCCCTGCTGCATTGCATCCCCTGCGTAAGCAGCTACGTGGGAGGTGACATAACGGCTGGAGTCCTGGCCTGTGGCATGAGTGAAAGCTCTCAGGTCAGCGCTCTGATCGACGTGGGCACCAATGGTGAAATCGTGATCGGCAACAGGGACTGGCTGGTCTGCTGTTCATCGTCGGCGGGACCCGCGTTTGAAGGCGGGGGTATCCAGTGCGGTATGCGGGCGGGTGCAGGAGCCATCGAAAAAGTGAGAATCGATGGAGAAGAGGTCTTCTATGAGACGGTTTTGCGAAAGAAACCTGTCGGAATCTGTGGATCTGGGTTGATCGACACTGTAGCTGAACTCTTCCGGGAGCACATCATTGACCAGCGGGGAAGGTTCGTCCGGTTCAGTCACCCGCTGGTGCGAATCACGGACGATGTTCCTGAATTCGTTCTCGTACACGCGAAGGACACCGACACCGGAAGTCCTGTGGTCATCACCGAGGACGATATCGGGAATCTCATGAAAAGCAAGGGAGCGGTGCTGGCGGCCGTGAAGGTCCTGCTCGAAAACATGGAAATGTCATTCAGGGACCTCGACCGCATCTTTGTCGCCGGCGGCTTTGGAGCTCATCTCGACATCGACAGGGCTGTTTTCATCGGACTTCTTCCCGATATTGCCCGAGAACGCATTCACTTTGTCGGCAACAGCTCGCTCGCGGGAGCCCGTTTTGCCACACTGTCCGATGTTGCCTTTCGAAAAACTCGGGAGATTGCCGGGCGCATGACCTATTTGGAATTGTCCGTTCATCCGGACTTTATGAACGAGTTCGTGGCAGCCCTGTTTCTTCCTCATACTCAAATCGAACTGTTTCCTTCCGTGTTGAACGCCTTGAAATGAGCCGGCGATCGGCCGTTGGATCGAAGGCCTGGAGCCCGCAGCGAAAACTTCGGCACGTACAACACGTCAATCCGGGGGTTTCATCGAACCGTTGGGGATCGACGCAATGAGAAAGGCGGTCGCTTGAAATCGAACGTCGTCTTTTTCGATATCGGCAACACACTGACTGTCTCCGGAGAATTATCACCCCGCAGACTTCTCGCGCACCAACTCGCACTTACCGAAAAGGAAACGAAACTGGCGGGAAGACTCATCATGACGCACCCGGCTACAGACCCATCCCAGCTGGCCTCGGCTCTTTCAGGCGTCTTGAGGCGACACGATGCAGAGACGATCAGGTGCGTACTCGAACGGGTCTGGGCTGAGCAGTACCAGGCAGTCAGGGAGGTGCCGGGGGCTTCGGCTCTGCTGGAAGCTTTGAAGTCCCGGGGCCATCGAATCGGGGTGATCTCCAACACATGGCACCCTCTGTACCGCGGCTTTTGTGCGGCATACCCCCGTCTGATCGAGTTGATAGACTACTCAGTATTGAGCTACAGGGTCGGCTGCAAGAAGCCGTCTCCTGACATCTACACCCGTGCAGTGTCCATTTCCGGTGAAAAGGCCGACCGCTGCTGGATGGTCGGAGACAGTTACGAACAGGATATCGAACCTGCACGGAACGTGGGCATGCGCACGCTCTGGGTATTGCAGCGGCCTGAAAAGGAAAGAGGCGTTCTGGTGAAGATCCTCAGGGGAGAACAAACCCCTCCGGATTTGCTCGTCGAGGACTTGAACCAAATCGATACCCTGTTGAAAAGAAAGGGCTTGTAGACTTGACTGCATTCATTCTTGTTCTCGCATCCTGCTTCGCCTTTGTTGTTCTCGTCTTCTCCAGCCTCTCCTACGCATTCTTCTGGTTTGAAGCCGCAAACAGCAGGCACCTCGATCACCTGCGGGACCTTTCGAAAGGAAGAATCGGGAGAATGATGGCTCGTGGAATCCTCGCCAGCTCCCTGAGCCTTGCCTTTGTCTTGCTGACCTATCCTCTGGGCTTCTCAAGATCCGTACGGTATTCGAAGACGGATCCACCCTGCCCCTCGCCTCCCGTGATTTTCGTTCATGGTCTGTATCACAACGCCGGCGCCTGGATTCTCTTCCGCCGCTGGTTCAGAGCCGAAGGCTTCAGGAACATCCATGCGCTCAACTACAGCAGCTGGAATTGTTCTTTCCACGAAATCCTCGAACAGCTGGACCGGCTGGCCCGACAGGTGACGGAGCTCTCTGCTGGAAGACCCCCGGTCTTTGTGGGCCACAGCCTGGGAGGGCTCCTGATCCGCGCCTATGTGGACGACCCGAATCGCCGAAGCCCGGTTGCAGCCGTTGTGACTCTGGGCACACCCCACCAGGGGTCGAAACTTGCCGTCCTGGGGCTCGGCACACTGGCTCAAAGTCTTCGATACAAGGGACCCCTCATTGCAGAAATCGAACGACTGCCAGCCGCGCCGGGCATTCCCCGCCTCGCCGTTTACAGCCCGCTCGACAACATGGTCCTGCCCGCTGAAGCCTCCCTCACCGATCGCCTCGAATGGACGCTGCATGAAACGTCACCGATAAGCCATATCGCCATGCTCCACCATCGCCCCACGGCAAAGCTCGCGCTGGAGTTCATCCGAAACGGTTCACATGGTTTGGCTGGGCTGGGGAAATGAAGGAATCGACATTCGGCCCTGCGAATTCCTGCGAATACAGGCAGGAGTTGCAGCGACAGGGTCGAAGGGGGAAATCCGTCAGGTGTTCATGTGCAGGTTGGCTTCCGCTTCTTCCTCGAGTTCCTGTATCTTGTTCACCACGCTTCTTCTCAAATGCTCGATCCGCCTCAGGGTGTAAGGAGTGATGGGATCTCGAACAAGGTCTTTTCTCAGATGCAGCACTCCATAACTCTTACCGTTGTTCAGGAGGGGCAGATCCAGGGAAAGAACGCAGTACTCACATTCGGACGGTTCCACGCTGATTTCTCTTGCCTTCCACGTGTACGGGCCGTTTGCGTCCAGCTTTTCGGACAACCCGTTGAAGTGCATCCGGGCATCGTCGATGCGCAGTTGTTCGAGAGCTTCAATCACTCGATCCCACAGTTCGTCGGTCGTCTTTGCCTGCTTGATTTCAATCTGCCTGTTCAAGAAGGTTCTTCGGTCCCTCTTGATGCCCATTTCATCCGTGACGTCCCTGAAATAGCCGATCATCTTGTCCACGGCGAAATATTCGAGGTACCCGAGCTTGCGGATGCCCACGATGACCAGGGCCGCCAGGATTATGAGAATGAAGCCCGCCCTTTCGTCCCTTGTGTTGACGATGAGCAGTGCAAAAATACCGAGAAAAATCGTGGCGCCGTACATCCATAACACGGCTTTGCGATGCGTCAGGCCCTTTCTCAGGAGCTGGTGGTGAATGTGTCTTTTGTCCGGCTGGAAGAGGTCCTGACCGATGATGAACCGTCTTATGGGGGCGAGCAGCGTGTCCATGAGAGGCACTCCCAGGGCAACAATGGGAATGATGATGGCCACCGTCGCCTGGCTTTTCATGGATCCAAGGACGCTGAGGGACGCCAGCATGAAACCGAGAAAATAACTTCCCGAATCCCCCATGAAGATAGAAGCGGGATTGAAATTGTAACGCAGAAAGCCCAGGCAGGCGCCGGCAAGAGCGGCGAGCCCCAGGGATACCAGGTACTTGCCTCCCAGGAGACTCATGGTGAGCAATACCAGCGCCACAAAGAGGCTGACTCCCGCAGCGAGCCCGTCGAGGCCGTCGATCAGGTTGATGGCGTTGATGACGAGGAGAAACCAGAAGATGGTGAAGGGCATGGAGAACACGCCGAGCGAGAAAGACGGTCCCCAGGGCAGCTCCACAAACTCGAAGTAGATGCCTCCGTGATAGGCAAGGAATGCCGCCACACCTTGAAATACGAACTTGATTCCAGGCCTGAGCCCATGGACATCATCCACAAGCCCCAGGAGGAACACCAGGGTTGCGCCGCTGAGCATCCAGTAGACCGAATGCATGGGAAAGCGATCCGTCGCTACGGCGGGAGTGACCACGATGCCGATTACGAAGGGGATCAGGCATGCCAGGTAGAGAATGATGCCGCCGACGCGGGGAACAGGCTCGGCATGGACTTTTCGGGATGAAGGCCGGTCCATGAGGTTGCGACTGAAGGCAAAATGTTTTACAAAAGGCCCGAAGATCAGTGCCAAAGTCAAACTGATGAAAAAGATGGAAAGTATCTTTATCGTCATGCCTGGTAAGCTCTTGGTGATCAGGATATCAGCCGGATCTGCCTGAAAACGGGTACCGGCTCAATTGCCTCACAACCCTCTTGTTGCCGCCAAAACGACGCCATCGATCGGACCATCGATACATGCACAGCGACTCGCGATGCAGGCTGTCGAATCCCATGCAGCCAACCGGTACCCTGCCGTACAAATAAAAAAACCCTTCTCGCAGGACAGCCTGCAAACCCGGATCGTTCCACGAAATGCTTTCGACGGCCATGCAAAAGGTTCATCCGGTCACTCTTGCAGGTTCAGGAGATGTCACCTGTGCGCGCAACCTCCGAGCAGGCCTCCCCACCCAGGATTGCAAGCCCTCCCCTACTTCCTGCTGAAGACAGTCGGCATCCTATTTCCGGCGGCACCGGAACTGACTTGTAAGACATCAAGAACTGCCGACTTTCGAAGGATGCGTATATCCTGTCCCCCCTTATCACTGCATGATACCTGGAAGCGGCATATCTGATCTGAAAAAGCTGTCGAACGACACTACCACCTTTTTATCATTTGTACAAGAAACTCTTGGAATACAAAAAATCTCCGTGCCTGCGAAGAGGTTCAGCACAGCGGGTTCCCGGTACCCGAATGCTTTCAAGGTCAAGCCGGCTCAGAACCTTCGCAGGTATTTTCGTATTTCGGTCATGCGGTTCCTGTTTTCGGGATCGGCCGACGCTCTTTCAAAGAATTCCAGGAAAAGGGCTGCCAGAATGAAGAGGAAAAACCCGGTGGCCCCGGCAATGAGGACAACAAGACGTGTCTTCGGCCTGGCCTTTCTTTCGGGTGGCACCGCCTGGTTGATCACCTGGACGATGATCGCATCCCGAGCCTCCTCGAGTCGCGCCGCCTCGTATTGTTTCACCAGGAGTTCGTACAGCATTTCCTGGTATTTGAAATCCCTCATTTTTCGGATGAATTCCTTTCCCAGGGTCGGGATCTGGTCGGTGGGGATGATGAGATTCGGATCCTGGCCTCCTCCACTTTCCTCCAGCCTCGAAAGCTGCTCCTTGAGAGCTCGCAACTCCTGTTCAGCCCTCTTCAGATCCGGGTTGTTTGCCGTTGCATAGGTCTTCATGACCTGGAGCTGCACCTCCTTGGAAACCACAGCAGCCCTCAGGCTGATGTACTGCTGCAGAAGAGCAGCGGCCTGATCGTCGATCTTGATGGCTCCCGTGCTCTCCTGAAACCCCTGTATGGCCTCCTCCGCCTTGCTGAGCGCTTCGTGAGCCTGTTTCAGTTGAGTTTCGAAAAACACCCGCTTCTTGCTCGATTCGGTCACGGCGATTCTGCCGAGAAGCTTCTTCAGTTCCTCCACGAAGGCGTTCGCCATATCCGCAGCCTTCCTGGGATCCGTGTCTGCCGCGGTAACCGACAGAATGCCGTTCTTCGGGTCCACCTCGACTCTCAACACATTGAGCAGCACGGCCATCCTGGCTTCGTCCCGAGTGGATACATCGAACAACTTCATCAGATCGAACCGATCTATGATCGCGTCAACAACTGGGTCGGTCTGCAACAATCCGGCGAACAATTCCCCCGTGGAAGATGAACCGCCTCCCCCCAGTACGATACCCGCCGCACCTCCAAGTTGAGCGAGCAGCTGGCCGGCGGCACTGCCGCCACTCTCCTGGGGAGGCATGAGCCTGGTGGTCGCTTCAAAGATCGGAGACATCACGAGACAGACAACGAGCGCAAGAACGGCAAACCCGAAGGCGCCGGCGGCAATAAGACGTTTCCGTTTTGCAAGTATCAGAAAATATTCGAAGAGATTTACTTCCTGAGGCTCTGTCGGCGGCTGTTGCTGCCTTTCCATATGCACACCCTTCATTGTTCATCAACACAATAGTATAATTTCAGATAAATATGTCGGATGCCGGTCGAGGTTTCCACAAATCATATATATCCAAGTTCCTCGAGGTGCTTCTTGATCTTTTCCTCATCCTCCAGAGAATAGCCTTTTTCCGTTTCCGATGGATCGATCGACCACGCCAGGTAGTCAGCCGATCTCGAAACCCCGTTCAATATCGACTTGCCGATCATCCCGGACGGCGTGGGCAGCCGGAAACAGTCGAGGATGGTGGGAGCCACGTCATAAAGGCTGAGTCCGTCGAGTCGCTGCCCTTCGGACAGGCCCGCCTTCGTCAGCCTCGAAGGATCCGTTTTCAATATGAAGATCCCCTTCTCGGCGTGGTTGCTGTCATCGGGTCCTGTATCATTTTCGTAGACATGGATTCTGCCGGTTCCAACCTTCCCGGCCGCCCTCCAGTCGAGATCTCCGAAGTAGACGATCAGATCCGGTGCTATATTTCTTACGGTTCGATAGACGTCCTCCGGCTTGAACACCCTGGTCCCGATGGGCCGGCCTTGTTCGTCGCCCAGAGATTCGATCTCTTCCTTCAGCCTGTTTCGAAAGGCTTCATATTCCTCCGCCGAGACGACACCCTCGGGTTCCCGGCCCTTCACATTGAAAAAGACCCTGGAATAATATCCCCCTTCCCCCCATGCCCGTGTCTTCTTCCAGTCGATCATATCAGGCGTGAGTTTGACGGGTCCGTCGAGCGGCTTGTTCAGGCGCAGGTACCCCTTCTGCATAAGCCATTCATTGACACAGATGGCGCCGACCATCTTCTTGGCCCCGTGATCCGACGCGACGACAACGGTGGTGCCCGGTTCCAAACCGTCCAGGAGATTGCCGATCTGCCTGTCGACGTACCGGTAGTAGGACCTGATGGCATTGGAATAAGGGCTGTCGGGTTCGTAGAGCCTGTGTCCCGCATCCTGGTAACGCCAGAAGGCGTGGTGCATTCTGTCGATGCCCATTTCGACAAACATGAAGAAATCCCAGGCTTCACTGTGAAGGTAATGCCGGACAACTTTGAAGCGTCTCTCTGTCATCCGGTAGATCTGATCGAGAAGCCAGTCCTTGTTGTCGGTCCTGAAATCTTTCACATCGATGATGTAATCGCCGTCGGCGATGGCATCGAGATCCTCTTTTATCCCGGCGGGGTACGTGTAGTCGGCTGATTTATCCGGAGTAAGAAAACACCCGACGACGATTCCGTTCAGTTGCCTGGGCGGGTAGGTCTGAGGCACACCGATCAATACGGACCGCTTCCCTGCCTTTTCCAGGTAGTTCCAGAGCATCGTTTCGTTGTTGTAGGACGCATTGGCAAAATAGAGTTCTTCATAGCGGTGACTTTTTCTGTTTCTGAATCCATAGAACCCCAGTTCGCCGGGGTCCTTGCTCGACATCATTGCCGTCCACGCCGGAACGGTGATCGGAGGAATGCAGCTCTGCAACTCCCCGTGGACTCCATGTTTCATGAGAAAATCCAGGTGAGGAAGTTCATCCCTCCAGGCATCGAACACGAGCTGAGGAGTCGCGCAATCCAGTCCTATGAACAGCAGTTTATTCATGTTTTTCCTTTCCGTCGCCCGGTCAGATGTTCGGGACAGAATGAAGTCGACGCGGCGAGACAAAGGATGCCGGCCACTTGCCATCGAGAGCCGCTTTGTACACCTCAACCGTCTGGCGGATTACCGTCTCCTTGGCAAAGCTCCGGCAGCAGATCTCACGCCCGCTGCGGCCCATTTCTTTCCGCAGGGAAGCGTTTTCCAGGAGCATCTGCAGAGCATCCGCCAGTGCCTGAGTGTCCCTTGGCGGAATCAGCAGTCCGTTCACATTGTGCCTGACGATTTCCCTGCATCCCGGACTGTCCGTAGTGACCACCGGGCGCCCGCTCGATGCCGCCTCGATCAGTGCCAGCGGAATGCCCTCGCGGTAGTACGTCGGCAGACAGACGATGTGAGACGACGCATAAAGGCCGGGCATGTCGTCCACGTGGCCCAGCCAGTCGGCAACGCCCTCATCCCGCCACCTGTTCAACTGGGCCTCGGAAATGGACGAAGGGTTCCCGAAGTCTATGCGCCCCGCAAGCACAACCCTGAAATCGATCCCGCGCCGCTTTAGAATCCTCGCGGCGGCAGCCACTTCTCCAGGCCCTTTCTCCCAGATCATTCGGGACGGGAAGAGGATAACAGGCGTCCCCGGAGGTTCCGGGGACGGCGAAAAGCGGCGAGTGTCTACTCCCGCCCCCAGTATAAGGCTGCACCGGAAAGACTCCACCAGCCCCTTTCTCATAAACAGGTCACGGTCGTCAGGATTCTGAAAGATGACCCGGGATCTCGAACCCGAGAGAGCGAATATGCAGCCGAATTCGAGAAACTTCCTCATGAGCCTCTTGCGAAGGCTGCCACCCACAAAGGTGTAGCCGAGCCCCGTAACAGCATTCACAACCCCCGGACGCCGGGCGAACTTTGCGGCAATGGACCCGTACATTACAGGCTTCAAAGCGACATGGTGCACCAGGTCAGGGCGGATCCGCCTGTACAGCGCGGTGAGTTGGAGAATGGACATCAGTTCATGGAAAGGGTTCTTGCTGTTTCGTCTGAGCAGCAAAGGGACGAAGATGAGGCCTTCCTTTTCGATGGATTGCCTCAGCCTGCCGGGGGAGGTCGCCACAAAAACGTCGAAACCCAGGTCCCTGACATATTTTGCCAGGGCCAGGCGGTGAGTGAGGAAAAACCAGTCTTCCGTAACAACGAAGAGTATCTTCGGCTTGATATTACCTGAATTCAAAAGTCTCATCCTGTTGGAATCGAACCTCGACCGATGACCGCTCCAAGACAAACGGCGTTCTCTTGAACGCGGGCAACAGACCGTCTGAGTTACTGTCTGCGCGGCAGTCGGGCGCGGAACGTGTTGCATTCACAGGCGATCTCGCCTAGTTGAAATAACCCAGGGCTTCGAGTCTTTTCCGGATCTCGCCGGACATGGAAGCCTCGGTGCCGGCCGCATCCTCAGACCAGTATCGTTCTTTCCATTCCGCGCACGCGGCCCGCAATGCCGATTCCACCTCGGGAACACTGCCCGCCACATCGTTTTCTTCGAATGGATCCTGCCCGAGATCGTACAGTTCCTCTTTGCCGTCCGAGGCCGAAATGAACTTCCAGTTGTCCCTTCTCACGGATAAAAGGCTCCTGTCGAATCTATGGAAATTCCCGGCAGGGTACTTCCTGTAAATGGCTTCCATGCCGGGCTGGGGCGCGGCGTACTCCGAGTATGCAAGCCGGCCGGTATTGGCGCGCAAGAGACTTCTGCCCTGCACATTCACCTCCGTCTCGATGCCAAGCACCTCCATGACAGTAGGGAAGATGTCCGTCGTCTGTACAACCGCTTCTGCAGATTTTCCCCCTTCGAAGTACGATGGAAGCCGGAGTACCAGGGGAACCTTGAGGAGAGTGTCGTAAAGACAGTACTGATGATCCATCAGACCGTGATCAAGGATATTTTCCCCATGGTCGCTGGTCAGAATCAGCAGTGTATCGTCCAGCATCCCGCCGCGCCTCAGCATCCCGCAAAGCTCCCCTATCCTGTGATCCAGGTACGCGATCTCGCCGTCGTAGAGCGCAGTGAGGATCTGCCTGTCGGCTTCTCCCATGGGAACCAGCCCCCCCATATAAGCCCACGCATCCTGATTGACGCTCAAAGCGTCCCTCTTCGCTACCCCTTCCGGCAGAAACCGCCCCCAATAAGGCTCGGGAGCCTTATATTCCAGGTGCGGTTCAAGATAGTTGATGAAGAGAAAGAAAGGCTGGCCTTTGCCCAGGTCATTTTTCAGGAGCCTGCCGACGATCCTGTTGATTCTTCTGGCCCCGTAGTCGTAGCGCCTCCAGAAAAAGCGCCCATAGATCCCGTTCAGAAGGTTCACGAGCGGATTTCCACGCATGAGAAGCCCCGCGGCCTTTCTGTACTTGTCCATGCCCTTTGCGGAAGGATCCGCGAAGTCCGTTTCGCACTGCACCAATTGCCAGAGGTTGATGAAAATGTCAAAACCTCTGTCGAACCCGAAACTCCTGCTTATCCAACTGTTGTTGGAAATCCCCACCGTCCTGTACCCGATTCCCTTCAGCACTTCAGGAAGCACAGTGGTTCCGTCACCGAGCATCTTATGTTTTTCGGTACAGCCGTGGGAGCAAGGATACATGCCGGTAAACAGGGACGCATGAGCAGGAAGCGTCCAAGGCGACGGAGACACGGCGTTTTGAAAAAGCACGCCTTCCTTTGCGACGGCATCGATGTGAGGAGATGTCTCCCTGCCGTATCCGTAGCAGGAAAAGTTGAAGGCCCGCGCAGTATCGAGTACGATCACAACGACATTCGGTCTATTTCCTGCCGCTTTTTTCAATCTGCTCTCCCAGCCGATTTCTTTGTGTAAGAAAATCCCCTTTCATGTCGTCTCCGGCCTGCACCTTTATTCCGTTCTTTCCGGCGAGTACCAGGTATTCATAGTCTTCGATCCCGTCTCGTATGACTTCGAGGCGGATGGAGGTGAGGATCCTGTCGTCGTCGGGCCAGAAGAGCGTGCCGTTGCCCACGCCCGAACTCTTCGTGGACACAAACCCGCGATTCTCCCTCCATGTCTTCTTTTCGGCTACCCGAGGTATCTCAATTCCCGCAAAATTCTTGTACTTGGCCGGCCGACTCCAGAACGTCGTCCGCCAGAACGTGACCATCGACACGTCGTGTCTCCACATATCCCAGAAGAAAAACCTCAAGTCATCCCATGGCTGCCAGACGTTGACCTTTCTGTGGATGTACCATGAAACCTTCTCGCCCTTCTTCACCCTGTCGTCGAAAGCCTGGCGGTTGTTCCGGTCGCTGAGGTATGCATCCGGGACAAACGCCCATATGTCCACTGATCCGCTGTAATAGTCGACATGTGTGGTGTTGAGGCCTCTTTCGAGTCCACCCAATGTGTGATGGAGCTTGATTCCCGGCATCGATTCTCTGATCCGTTTCGCCCACATCCTGTTTTCTTCCGCCTTCACTCCCTTCTTGGCTTCATCGTTGGGGAGCCTGATATAGACCCTGTCGGACCAGCCGTTCTTCTTCACACTCTCGTAAACGTACTTGTAGTCCCCCAGGTTTTCGACTTTTCGCGGCATGTTGATGTTGTTGCAGTCCAGACCAGCATCCACCCAGTAGCTGCACCACTTTTCGAAGTACTGTCCAAGAAATGCGGGGTCTTTTCCTGCATTGTGCATGTGGTTCAGGTTTACGGGAGTCGCGGCACCGGGGGAGATTCGATGCTTCCTGTATTCCTCGAATACACCGAGAATAAGCCGCTCGTACTCATCGGAAAACAGATCGACTTTATATCTCCTGGCCACTTCCTTCTGATCGATGGCGAACAGATGCGTTTTGACATGGGTGGTCCGAGGAAGGGCGAAATCCCATACCTTCAGTTTCAAAGGCAGCAGATAGCGTGTATCGCCAACCTCGATCCCGATCTCTGATTCGTAATCCCCCATCCTGGCCTCGTCTGGCACAAACACCGAAAGCCACAGGTTCAGGTTGCACTTCCTTTCGATGTCCTTGAATTCCCGCCGGTATTTATCGACATGGGCGGGGAAGAGCACGTCGGGGTAATCCGTATTGACATACCCGACATAGAAGGATTCCACGTGATCCTTCCCTATCTTCACAGACTTGTCACCCTCAAGGGAGAACTCGTTCACCGAAAAGCTCTTCAGCTCGATCGGCTTTCCGCTCCTGTTACCGACCACAATCTGAAACGATTCGTATTCATTCCTGGCCGAACGAAGCTGTATCTTTCCCTTCACTTCCCCGGCGCGGCCTTCTCCGTCATCGAATCTTCCCACCTTCGCAACCGGCCCCACACTCCATATCCTCACCTGTCCATCTTCATAAGGCAGATTATCGACCTTCACTTCCCGGCCCACAGCCGGAACGGGGAAAAACATAGAACTGCAGAACACGAACAACAGAACCGATGAAACAAGAATCGGCCGCCTCAACATCAAGACCCTGGTTACCAGATCAAACAAACCTCTGCTCCTTTCCAGCTTATACGTGGCCAAAATCACGAAAATAAAAGTGAAACTTATCCGGTGCCGGAGAGCGGTGGCAAAATTAGAATCCACGGCACCTTGAGCGGCCAGACTTCCCAGCCCGAACAGAACCAGAAAGAAGGCGGCATATGCGTTCCTGGTCTTGAGTTCTTTAAAACCCTGCCATGAAAAAAGGATAAGAATGAAATTGAAGATACCCTCCATGGCGGCTGCCAATGTTGCGATCCCCTTGGCACCCCACAAAAAAGGACCAAAGGTGAAATAGATGAACTTGAGAGGCATATAGTAAATAATACTCCAAAAGGATGTATACTTGATATCACTTAGATAAGATGACTCACCAGATGCTCTCGCATTTGCCACGCTGACCAGCGTGTCTTCTGCCAGTTTCTTGAGTATCGCTTCACCCAATGGAGTCAATAACACAACTCCGATCCCACCTCCAATGAAGAAAAGAGTAAATAATATAATGAACGGCTTCAAAAGCTGATATTTCCTTGCTGTATCGGAAAAGTATACCTTTAGTATTGCGAAAGGAAACGCGGAACCCACCAAAAGCACCGTATCCAGGGGTCTCAAGAGACCTATAAAAATTAAAGATATTACATACCCAATGAAGTGCCCCAGAGTCTGCTTTTCCATGAAATTCAAGAAGTACCACACACTGCAGGCTATAAAAAAAATAACTACTGCTTCCCTTTGAATGGTTGCAGCAAACAAAACATAACTTGGAAATATTGTATAAATAATTATTGCTATTCGAGCTTCGTTATTGCCAAATATTTTATCAGTTATCTTGAATACTACAATTATGGTCAATGCACCGACAAAGCTGTTAAACACTGCCCATATGGCTTCCGATGGCCCAAAAACAAAATACAGAACAGCGCCGAACATAGAGTGACAGATGACATTTAGGCTATTTTGAAAGTCGAATGTTCCACTGGAATAGAGTGTAGCATAATAGTCATACTTAATCGGATCTCGACTGTAAAATTCCAATCCTTTGTAGCTGAACAGAATGGCCAGCGCGGATCTGATGGAAAATGCCGTCGTTATCAGGATTCGTTCCGTTTTTCCAAGCCGTGCATGTCTGCAGATAATCGGAAGAATGCAGAGTATGAATAATGAAAAAGGTACTGCCTTGAGGACTTCCGTCTTTTCCATCATATCATACCCACCTCAAGCGGATCCGAACCGGGGATACGGTGCCAGTGTCCCGATACTTCGCAGACTCTCACCCTGCCATCGTCTTTTCAGCCAACGGCCAGCACTTCTTTACGGATATAGGAGAAAACCCCTTGGACATTTCCCATGGCAAACGCCGTCTTCCCTTTTCCCGCCATGCCGAGGCAATTGCCGATCATGGCCCAGACGAAACAGATCCGGTTGGCCAGGTTCTTATCGGCGTGTTCTCTGAAAATCCAGCACCTGTTGTACGCCTGTTTGTAACCCGTATTGAACAGTGCCTCACGACCCGCCGACGAATGAAAGTGATAGACTCTCGCGGAAGGAGTCACCATAAGCCTGTATTTCCTGGACACTCTCCATCCGAATTCCACATCTTCAAGAGCATTCCGCCCTCCGTGAAATTCACAAAACGAGAACTCCTCAAGTACTTCCTTCCGAATGCAGGAAATTCCACCTCGTATCCAGTCGACATAAGTGTCTTCTTTTAAACCATCAAATCCAGTCTGAAAAGCCCAAGGCAAAATATGCCCGATTTTCCCATTGTCCAGAAGAAATATCTTTCTCATCATTTTATCAAACAAACTTTTCCTGCTTTCATTGATTATCAGTCCACAGACTGCACCAATTGTCCTATTTTTATCTATTTCAAATCGTTTATAAATATTCTCTATAAAATTATATTCCAATACAGTATCATCATCAAGAATCAGAATAAGATCATTCGAGGCTAATTCTTTTGTAAGATTTTTTGATGCCGAAAGACTTGGCTTTTCTTTCCTGTGGTATTTGAACCGGGTATATGGTTCAATTGTTCTTTGATAAATATTTCTTTCAAGATTTCCGTCATCGATAAGAATTATCTCTTCCGGCAATACAGACTGATTCAATATAGAATGAATGCAACGCAGCAACTCCGCGGGACGATCCTTGGTGGGAATGCAAACTGAAATCGGGACATAGTCTCTGCGGGTTCTGCAATGCATTACTGCCTCGTCGTAGGAATCCATGCGGTATCCATGTCCGCTTTTCGGGTCCATCATCACAACCTGTCTTCCGACACTGACGTCCGTGCAACCCCGGTTCGCGCTCCCCCGCTGTTCCCGTCCGCAGTCCACAATGCAGATCCGGCAACGCAGGCCCGCCGGTTCACACCGCAGGGAACCGGTTCAATTCATACCACAAACCGAAGCCTAAAGCCATCACAAGCGAATCCGGCAAGACCCGCGCATGCTCTCTCAGAGGTATCCAAGATCCTTAAGGCTTTTCATCACGTCCCCCTCCTCTTCGGCGCTCAGTCGAACTTCATTCTCCGAACGCGCTGCAACATCACACTCACTACCGCATCGTTCGGGTTCGACCCTCAAATCCGCATCGCCGAAAAGCTCCCCGATTACCTGTCCATCCATGTAATCCGGGTAGGAGAAGCCCATGGCATGCAGGACAGTGGGGGCCACGTCCCAGATGTTTGCCGAAAATCTTTCGCTGCTCTCCACCACACGGTCTCCGCAGGCGACGATGATCCCCTGCCTTTCGTGGGTGGCGACGTGGGATTCATCATTCATTCCGTTACTGCCGAACTCGTCCTGCCGCAAGTTGGCCTTGATGATGTAACCGGGTACGGGTTCCACCAGCATATCCGGCAGTAAATCCAGCCTGCCGCCGCTGTAGATCTCGTTCTTCAGGTAGACTGCCCGGACGATCTTCCTGCCCGTCAGAGGGTCTCTCACCTCCTCGAGTCTTGTCTTCAGTTCGGAAACCAGCCCCTTGTCTTCATTCAAAACAAACACGTTTCCCCAGCAGGATCCGATGGCGCAGGCGGCACTTCTTTCTCTGTCCAGGTAGGCGATGGGGTTGTTCAGACGCGATTTTTGCTTGTTGAAGAAAGCTCTTTTTCTCAGGCGAAACCTGTCCGCCTTGACAAGATACTGCAAAAGCTTTCTGGCCATGGCTGTACCGGCCACACTCCTGTTCCTGCAGGCGAATCCGGACCTGATCAGCCATTGCTGAATATTGAAATACCTGTCGAGCCGCTGGAAGCCGTGGTCTGACAGGAGAAGAGTCAACCTTCGGCTGCTCCCGTACATTTGATCGAAAAGACCCGACAGGGCACCGACAGCTTCATCGAGTTCCCGGAAGTAGGTGTCCAGGATTTGCATTCTCCTGCGTTCGTCGTGCAGCGGATGGGAGGGATCGAGGCAATGCCAGAGGAAATGCTGTACAAAATCAAGGGTTTGAAATTGAACGGCACATACGTCCGCACCGTATTTCCCCAACTGATGAAGCGCCAGGCCCTTCTTTTGCCTCAC
>JABUEY010000176.1 GCA_013314815.1 Syntrophobacteraceae bacterium | reverse complement strand
TTGTAGAAGCGCATGAAGCGTTACTTCAGTCCTCAAAGAGGTAAAACCACCGACCGGAGAGCCGTGTGCGGGAGATCCGCCAGCACGGTTCGGAGGGAGGGGCGGCGCAAACCAATGCGCCGTTCCTGCCCCTATCGATGTGGAGGCAGTGATGTTACAGGAATGACGTTATTACAGGAACGACGTTGTTGTGGGTGTATTCCACCTTTGTGGGACAACTGCCCGGGAACGCGTTTGCCGGATGAACCCTCTTTTCAAGCCTGGGTACTCATCTGCCTGATGAATCATTTTTTCTCCTCTTCGCACGCAAGTTTTTTCATTTTCAGTTGTTTTGCAGGGAAAATGGCAATTCTCTATCGGCTGTTCACAGGATGAAGAGGAGGAGCATTGAAATGAATTCGGGAGCGGAGATAGCTAAGGATGAGGAGATACGGGAAGCGGTCAGTCTGAAATACAGGTTTGATCGGCTCGAATTTGCGGGATCACTGGGTGACCTGGGTGTTCTATTGCCGCTTGGAATCGGGATGATCCTGATCAACGGTTTGAGTGCCATGGGGCTGTGCCTTTCGGTCGGCCTTTTCTACATCTTCTCGGGCTTGTATTATGGAGTCACGGTTCCGGTGCAGCCGATGAAGGTGATCGGAGCCTACGCGGTGGCAACGGCGATGAGTCCCGCGCAAATTTCTGCTTCTGCTGCATGGATAGGCCTGATCATGCTCATTATCGGCGGCAGCGGTGCGATAACTCTTATCGGGCGTTATACACCCAAGTCCGTGATCAACGGAGTCCAGCTCTCGACAGGAGTGCTCCTTATGGCGGAGGGAGTTAGGTTCATGATGGGGACTTCCAGGCTGCAGCAGCTTCAGAATGCATCGGAGCCGTATCTTGCCGTGCAGAACCTGGGGCCGGTCCCCCTGGGTATTCTCCTCGGAGTGGCGGGCGCGGTATTGACCTTCTTTCTGATCGACAACAAGAAACTCCCGGCAGGTCTCATTGTCGTGCTCACAGGGCTTTTCGTCGGCCTGACCCTCGGAACGCACCAGGGTTTCGATCGACTTGAAGTGGGTCTCTCGCTGCCCGACATCCTCCCGTTCGGATTTCCTACCCGGGCCGATTTTACCCTCGCACTTCTGCTGCTGGTGATTCCCCAGGTGCCCATGACCCTTGGGAACGCCGTGATCGCCAATGCCGATCTATCGAAGCAGTATTTCGGCGAGGCTTCTAGAAAGGTGACCTACAAGGGCCTGTGCATCAGCATGGGTCTTGCGAACTTTTTGGCCTTTTTCCTGGGAGGGATGCCGCTTTGTCATGGAGCCGGAGGACTTGCCGCTCATTATCGGTTCGGAGCCCGCACGGCGGGTTCAAACCTGATGATCGGCGCAATATTTGTCGCCCTGGCCGTCTTTCTCGGCAGCCACGCCCTCTCGGTCCTCTATCTCCTTCCCATGTCGATACTGGGGATACTGCTGCTATTCGCCGGGAATCAACTGGCCATGACCGTAATCGATGTGAAAGAGAGGAAAGATATGTTCGTTGTCCTGGTGATTCTGGGGATTACTGTTGCCTCGAACCTTGCCGTAGGCTTTATTGTGGGAATCGTTCTTGCGTATGCGCTCTGCTGGGATAAACTGAACCTGTAGCGGCATCTCGGAAATGGCGGGAGTATGGAGTCAGTCGGAGTCATTGCAGTCAATATTGTCTCAGCTGAGATGCATGGCAGTCGTGGCGCCGGGAATCTGTACCTGTGAGAATGGAGTCGGCTCTACGTGGTTCGGGAAATTGTTGGCACTGTGGAGGAAACCGGGCGGGGTGATGAACCGGGTGGTCCGGGACAGGGGAAACGACGCGGAAAGGAGTGAGAGGGTGACATGTGATGAGGTATCCGGGAGGATAAGTTCGTACATCGACGGCGAACTGTCCCGCTGCGTGTCGGAGAAGGTATCTGAACACATTCGCAGCTGCGAAAGGTGCCGCAGGGAATACGAAGAGCTTGTCGGAATCGATGCGGCGCTCAGGGAATCACTGCGCCTGGAGCTGCCCGGGGACTTTGCCGGACGCGTTGCGGCGGCGGCTCGATCGATGCCTGCCGCGATGACAAGACCGGGGGTTGCCGCGCGGATGCGGTCATCACTGCGGGCGTTCCTGGAGGAGTTCTTCGACCTGCTGGGACCCGCTGCTTCACCAGGTACCGGGGCACTGGATGAATTCAATGACGTTCCGGCCTCGTTTATCGGCTACGCCTACTTCAGGGCTCTTGGGCGATGAGGTTGAAAGATGGATGCAACAGGTTTTCTTGTCGGCTTCTTTGCGGGACTGCTGTTCATGACCCTCGCCATGGCGGCCGCGTATTCTTTCCTTAAAGGCTCCCGGTCAAAACGGACGGAGATCAAAGGATACCTGGATCTGATCCGGGACCTCACAGAGCGGCAGAGGTCGAAGGTCCAGGACATCCGCAGGGACTTTCTGCCAAGGGTGGAGGCGATCCGGCAGAGCATGCAGACCTGGCGCATGGAACTGGCTCAACTGCTTTTCGAGGAACCGGCGGACAGGGCCGCCATTTACGCGGTGTCCGAAAAGATCCTCCGGCACCAGGCGGAGCTCGAAAGGGAAGTGATCGAACATATCCTGGAGGAAAAAGACCTGCTTTCTCCGAGCCAGAAGAGGAAATTCTTCGAGATCATCGTTGAACAGTTTTCGGCGGGAGGCCTGGGAGTGCACGACATTCGCCGGGGCCGGTAGACGGATACACACTTGAAGTCTGCCGTGAATGCACGAACCGGGTGTGTTCTGAAAAGGGGGAAGAGGAGTTCCAGTGGATTTTCTGCAGGTTCATTTTCCGGTTTCCGGTGTCGATACGAATATTCTGGTTCCTCCACTGGTTGCATTTGTAATCTCTTTTTTCACCTCCATGGGCGGAATTTCTGGAGCTCTTCTGCTCCTGCCTTTCCAGGTCAGTGTCCTGGGTTATGCCAGTCCATCCGTCAGTGCTACCAATCAGTTCTACAATGTTGTGGCCATTCCGAGCGGGGTTTACGGCTATATTCGGGAGGGCAGGATGGTGTGGCCGCTCACAGGGGCGGTCATCATCGGGACGCTGCCTGGAGTATTCCTTGGAGCCTGGATTCGCATTGCCTGGCTGCCGGATCCCCGGAATTTTAAGCTCTTTGCGGGGCTTGTGCTTTTCTACATTGGAGTCCGGCTGGTCGGGGATACCATCAAGGGCAGGGGGGGCGCGGCATTGGCCAGGCGAGGAGCAGGCTCCGGATCTTCAAGCAGAATGTGTGTAACCGAAAGCCGCTTCTCCCTGCGATGCGTGCAATATGCTTTTGCCGGCGAGAAGTATTCCTTTTCTCCGCCCTGGGTGGTTGCCCTCTGCTTTGTTGTGGGTGTGGTGGGAGGCATCTACGGTATCGGCGGCGGGGCCATCGTGGCGCCCTTTTTCGTCGCGTTCTTCGACATGCCGATCTATACGGTTGCGGGAGCCGCTCTGATGGGAACCTTCATCACTTCGGTGGCCGGCGTGCTCTTCTACCAGTTGCTGGCCATGCTTGTGGACGCGCAGACAGCTGTCGCGCCGGACTGGCTCCTGGGGCTCTTGTTCGGATTCGGAGGCTTCTTCGGGATGTATCTCGGCGCACGTTGTCAGAAGTATGTGCCTGTTCGCGGGATCAAGAGCATCCTGTGCGTGTGCATCCTCTTTGTCGCCGTGAAGTATTTCATTGATTTTGCCCGCTGATGCCGGGAAACCTGAAAGGGTTAATAACCAGAAAACAGCCAAGAAAGTGGATCGCGTGCAGGGGCTCCGGAGGAGCGCCGTCGTTTTCCTCTCGATATGGAGTCTCCTCCGGGAGGTGGTTGAACGGATTCCTCAATATATGGTTCATAAACGAGTACCTCCGGTGCTCTTCACGCATCCGGTGCTTTTCACACAAAGGATCGATGGCATCGGGAGGTCACTTGGCATCGGAACGGCATGCCGTGGATATTGCAGCGTCACCTGGCAACACAACGTTAGCCCTCGAATATTACATCGTCCTTCCCGTGAAGGCGGGAATCTAATCTAAGCGCAGATCTTGCCGTACTTGCCCTGCTCTATCCATCTTGTCTTCCAGGTTCTTTCCCATTCCTTGAGACTGTCCTGCCATGCACGGTTACTTTTCCTGGATTCCCGCCTTCACGGGAACGATGCTGTTGCCGATGTCTTCCTCCTTTGTGCCACAACAGTCCGGGCACACGTTTTATGAGAAAATGCCGGAAGAACCTGAAGAAAATTCAGTGAGATGCCGGAGATGGACAGGCCACGCGGGGGAAGGATTTCCAGAATGAGCCTTACACCCGTTGTGCGGATGGAGTTGCAGACCGTGGGCTGCGAAGGAATTCCAGCTTCCCGCGCAGCCCACCTGGCTTCAGCTCAAACCTTCCTTTCCTTTGAAAACAAAAATATACTCCTCGTCGTTGATATCCACGGCCAGATCGCCACCCCTGGAGTGTGCGTAGGTGAGCCAGCTCGGTTCACCTCTCGAACAGCACTCGACAACGCTCGGAAAGTAGGTCCCTGCTTTCCTGTCAAACCAGCTGAGCAACATCGGGTCCGAGCTGTACGTGTGAGCGCGCTCGAAGGCGGCACGCCGGGCTTCGTCGAAAGTCAGTTCCTTCTTGTCCAGGTGCAGGTGAATGGCCTTCTCAAACATGGCTGAAGTCGGAAGTTCACAGTTCTCCATGCAATTCAACTCCTTACTTATCCAGGCGCCTGCAGATCGTTCGCAGTCTTCGTGCCCCTGAACTCAACCAGGTCCACAGTCGCCGGAGATGCCTTACAGGTCGTGTTCATGAGCAGCACAGGGTCAGCACGGGAGTCGAGGGGCTCGATCCCGAAAAATCTCCCTTGATCCCGACTTTCCCTGCCATGCCGGCAGGGTCGTTGTTCAGCAGGTAGCCTAACGTCCTGATTTTTTCCACGACGGGCAGGCTCGAATCTACCGCAATCCAGTCGGTGCCGTCCTTCTTGAAACGGATGCCCCTTCTCATGTCCAGGCCGTGTGCTTCAACATATCGAATATTCAGAGACCGCGCGAGACCCTGGAGTGTCACGTAGTCGAGAGAGCTTCTTTTCGATCTTTCTTCTTCCATCACGGTGTTCGCTCCTTTTTGCTTAACCTCAACAATATCATTTGATTCCAATCATATTGATAATCACTTTCGAGTTGAAATGCCAACTGTCGAGCCTGTCTCGGCAGAGTGGTTCCGCGGATGGCTGAAACCGCCATGCGTGCTGAAAGTTGTTGGTTGCATAGCACGCGGATTTGTGGCGTAATACAATGAAGATATTGAGAAGCACCCGGTTTTTGTGGATGTCCCGGCAGCTCCGTGGAGTCGATCTCCTGGTGGGTGCGAGCTGAAGCTTCGATATCCGAACCTGCATGTTCACCCATTCATTCGATAGTCCTGCGAGATATTTCGTGTGGACTGCTTGCGCCGAAAAAGATCATTCCATGGCCGGTCTGCGAATTGCTGTCGATTTAGACCAGATTTGCGAATCTTTTTAAGCGGGTTTGCAGCACAGCGTATTCTGGCGGAGTTGCGGATCCCGACCGCTGGTGAGTTGGCAGGCGGAGGTCAAGGAGGCTTCGGGGTGGGAAAATGCGAGTCCAAATCAGCGGAACAGGAGCGGGGAAGCGGGCTGGATTCCCTTCGCAGGCGCGTGGCCGAGTTGGAAGCGGAATTGTCGAGGCAAAGTGACGGCCTGAGGAGAGCATCCGTCGTCCTCCCCGTGTTGGAGCAGGCTCCGCACCTTTATGCTCTGTATGACCTGGATCTGCGAATCCTGTGGGCGAACAAGGCCTATGCGGAGGCGTTCGGTCGAAGCCGGGAGGAGCTCTGCGGTGTTCGACACGATGAGATCTGGCATGGAGGCGTGGGCCCGGGAGTCGACTGCCCGCTGGTGAAAGTGAAAAGAACCGGGAAGTCGGCGGAAACCGAGGTGGCGACATCGGACGGCCGTTCGTGGGTCATGCATGCCTACCCCGTTCTTGGCGAACTGGAGAAGATCGTCGGGTTGGCGGCGTCCTTCCGCCCTGCCACGGAGAGGCGGCAGGAGGAAAAGAGTGAAGAGCACGGCCTTTTCCTCGATGATTTTACCGGCATAGCCTACCAGATGGAGATCGACACGTTCAAGCCCGTCTTCTTTCATGGGATGATCGAGGAAATGACGGGCTACGGAGTGCGGGAGTTCGTCGATGGCGAGATAATATGGGACGGCATCATCCACCCGGAGGACCAGCCCTTCTTGAGGGAAGAACGGGAGAAGCTCAAGGCTTTTCCGGGCCATATTGCCGACAGAGACCGTGTCGTATCGATTTATAACATTCGAGTTGGCGCGACGGCTATCCACCAGATGCCCAAGGGCGAGTTGGTTGATTGCCAAATCCAACCACCGGCAGGCGAGGAGAAGTCTGCAAGATGCTT